>JABSOG010000107.1 GCA_013216025.1 Algicola sp.
GCCCGAGCCATTGATATTTAGCTATAGAGATGACATGAGCGGCGTTGATACCAGCAGCATTACCGTCACCCTTAACGACACTGATATCACCAACAGTTGTGACATAGGCCCGGCATCGGCGATTTGCAATCTCGAAAACCTCAATGAAGGCATTCAGTTAGCGACCATTCTGGTGCCTGACAACCGCGGTAAATCAAGCACTGAAACATTGACCTTTATCTATTTTTCATCAACGACTGGTAGCGGTTTGGGCAGTCGGTGGTTCAGTGATAGCGGAGCACCGAGTAATACCGATGGACGTAATGGCGATTACTATTTGAATGCCGATACCGGTGATGTTTACAAAAAACTGAATAGTGGTTGGGATTTTATCAGCAATATCAAAAGGCCCAGTCAGTCAAAATTCTAAAAGAATATACTGCTTTTTAATCAATCTGCTGCGCATCTTTATATAATGCCGCGTAGCTTGCTGCGCCAACTATTGGGCTTCACGACTCAATTGAACAATCTCTTTGCGCGCCGAAATGGTTTGTGTCACCAACAATTGCTGTTGTTTTATGGCGCTGATATAACTGACATGCTTATCGAGTTGACGCAGGGTCTTATGAACTTTGGTGGTTAAATCATAAGACCATAACAGCCCACCTTTATTGACGCCGAAAATCACATTGTTAGCCTCAACAAACCTAAACGTATCCGTTTTACCTGTGAGAGACTCGATTGGTTCGGGTCCTTGTGGGCCCTCTTGCCAAAACAAATCTTTTTTATCCTTATATATCAACTGATTACTCTGCGTCATAGTGGCATATTGCGCGCCGGTTTCGGCCAATAAGGTTAATTTACGGGTGGCTAGATTGTATCTGGCCAACTTCAGCAGGCCGTCAATTTGAACATTCAGCAGCAGGTTGCCATTGTGCCAGTGAAATACCTGATCGACAGGGGAATCTTCAGGGGAAGCAACAGTGATTTTTGTGGTGATGTTGTCTAACGTCACCTGATATAAGCTGTTATTGGCCGACACCATCAATCGATCATCGCTGTCGTGCCATGCCAATCCTTTAATGATGGTGTCGGTTTTAAACTGGCTGAGTTGGCGTGTGGTGTCGCCTTCGGCCAGCCAAACTTGAGAGGTACCGCTGCGGTTAGACAAAAAGGCGACCTTTTTAGCCGATAGGGTTGAACCGGGCTTAAACTGGCCATCGCGCTCGGCAAAAGTCGAACGGGCAATGCTGGGGTAGGGGGTAAAAACCTGATTAAAACCCACAGCGCTTGGAGCTACGGGTGATTCATTAAGGTTGACTGTGGCGATGTCTGAATCAAATACGCCTTGAGAAACCACCATTTTATCGCCGCTGGGGTTAAATTTTGGCTGATAGAGAAACTGGCTGATGGGCGCGGATATTTGTTTAATCTCGCCATCAAAGCTTAGTGAAAACAAACGTTTGCCTGCGGCGAACACCACTTTGTCGGCGTTTGGCACAATACTTTGGTAAATATACCTGAGTTTAGAAAAATCAGCTGGCCTGACAATGGCGGCACTTGAGAGGACTTTTCCATCACGGGAAAGAACCGTTAAGATATGTTCGCCATCCTTTCGTATCCCCATCACGGTAAAAATATCGCGCGTTATCGAATAGTTCATATTGTACAAGTCTTGATCGTCTGGCGCGAACAGGTCTGTACTTTGAGTGTTTTGGGGATGTTGAGGTGAATAACTGACCATTTTCCAGCGTTCAGCCTGTTGTTGTAATACCGCCGTGTGACCGTTATCTAACAAAAATGGGTCGGTCATGTCGCCTGTTTCGCAGTCGATTTTAAGCGTGGGTTGTTGGGCGTTCGATAGCGCAGCTGCAAAGTCTAGCGCCACAACTTGCCTGCAAGTTCTACGTTGTGGTTGGCCGCACGGCACACTAGAGGTAAAAAGCAGTTGTTTACCGTCTGCCGAAAAACTGTGGCTGTGATAGCTTCCGTCATTTTTGGTCAACTGGGTTTCTTGTTGTGTTGTTAGGTCTTTGGCCCATAAGTTGTTTCTACATAGGCCATTAAAACGATGAAAGACAATGTATTTTCCATCGGGTGAATAACTGGGTGTGAGTTCTTTTTCGTCGCTGGCGGTGACGGGGGTGAGTTTGTTAAAGACTAAATCGTCGGTGTTGGTGATGATGGCTGGCCATAAAATGGCCGTTAAGCACAAAACTAAAAGTACTATGCCCAAGCCGACTTTTGTTCGGGTATTGTTGGCTTTGGATTTGACCGTTACCTCGGGTTTGGTTTGAGGTCGTTGCCAGCGTACCGGGCATTCAAGGCTGTAACCTTTTTTGGCGTGGGTTTGAATGATTGCCTGGGTTTTGCTGTCGTCGCCAAGGGCCTTTCTGAGTTGGGCAATGATGCGTTGCAAGCTGTTGGGAGAGACCACGCTGTCGGTCCAGATGTTTTCCATCAATGTGTCGTGGCTGACCACTTCGCCCTGATGCTTCGCCAAAAAGGTTAAAACAGCCAATGCCTTGGGTTGCAGGGTTAGAGTTTGTTCGGCCCTGATCACTTGGTTTCGCGACAAGTCGACAAAGTGATCGCCCACCCAATATTGGTTTTCCATTCAAACAGCCGTAAATTTTAAAGTGGCGGCCATTATAACGCTGAATCAGGTTGTCTCAAAGTTATTATAACTGATTGAATTATAAAGAAATCAGCTATAAATCAGCTTTAATTAAGTCAAAAATCATGTGTTTGTGGGCACTGGCTGGCAAAGTGGGGGCATTCAACCCCATTCTTATTTAAAGCAAGGAAAGAATCACCATGAAACAAAAATTTGTATTATTTATGATGCTGCTGTGCAGTCTGGCCAGTATGCGCACGTTTGCAGCAGATAAAGCCGAATACGTGCCATACAAGGTCAACGATCAAGTGTATTTGTTCACTCAGATATGGCACGGCTCTGACAACAACATTAACTTTGGCATCGTGATTGGTGATGATGGCGTGTTGTTGATCAACTCAATGATGGCATACCACGCAGATGCCCTTGTCGCTGAGGTGGAAAAAATCACCGACAAACCGATTAAATTTGTCATCAACAGCGATTCAGACCCGTACAACCATCACTCTAACCGCTATTTTGCCGACCGGGGCGCGACGATTTTTTCGCAACAAAACTTCAAATACGTCAATGGTTATTCGCAAGTTTTGTTTAGCGACAAATTAACCCTACCGATGGGCATGGAGACCATGGTGGCCTACCATACGCCGGCACACACTTTGAACCATGTGTTGATCCATCTGCCAAAAAGCAACGTGATATTTTTGAGCGATGCCTTTAAACCTCATTGGGTGGCACCGACAGGCCCCAATGGTTTAAAAGGTTATTTGGCGGCTGTGGATATGGCGCTGGCACTGGCCGACGATAAAACCCTGATTTTGTCGGGCAACACCTCAAAAACCCCCGCCAATTATTTCAGCAACAAAGCGGGCCTGTTAAAGGCGAGAAAAATCCACATCGACTTCACCCAGCGCATTGGTGAGTTACACAAAAAAGGGTTAGATGCCAAAGCCATCACCGAAGACAAAAAGTTCATCGAAATTGTTAGCCAGTTAGAAAACTACGAAGTGTTCAAAGGCCATAATGAAAGCCAAATCATCACCATGATAGATAGCGACTTCACTAAGCCATATGCGTTAACGGCTGAGCAAAAGCGTGGCTATGTTGGTCGCTATTCTTCGCAAGACAATGGCGTGCTCGAAATTGTGCTAGAAAACGACAAACTGTATACCAGACAAGTCGGCAAGTTTCATTTTGAGCTGACGCCACTGTCAAAAACCAAGTTCGATTTAAAGGCCAATCGCCGCAGCGATCATTTAGTGTTTGAATTTGATGCGTCGGGCGCAGTGGTGGCAGTGTCGGTAAAAATGGAAAAAAAGAGCTGGTATCGTCATGTGCTGCCAACGGGTAAGCGGGTTAAAGAATCAAGGGGTCAGACACGTTGAAATTGCATTAAGTCACATAAAATCAGTGAGTTAGAATCAAGGGGCCATAGGTGTCGGTTTATTCACCTAAGAATAAGACTATTGAGTGAATTTCAGTGTTTTGATAAATCCTGTCTTGTTTTCGGGTGGGCATTAACCAGCCAGATCCACGTGCAGTCTGACCCCTTGATTTTATTCTATTGATTTAAAGCGATATTTTTGTCTTTCAACGCCTCTGGCCCCTTGATTCTATACGGCCAATTGGGGAGCGGCAATATTGATGCTGAATATTCCCAAGGTCGCATTGAATGAAACCGTATTGCGTCGTTTTGCCACTGAAAATGGCTTTGATTATCACGATTGTGGAGATAATTGGACGCTTGAGTGGTCTTTGTGTGAAAGCGTTGAAGATTTTGATTATGAAATGTCTGAGCAGTGGATGAGCCAATTGTTGCCAATCAGAGACGAGATTATCAGGGGCGATTTGCGCAGTTTGTATATTGGCTGGTTAAGTGACATTTATATTTTTGACATTGAAGACGATGAAGGTTTGGCCGACCAAGAACCGATGACGCTAGCGGGTTTGGGTCAGTTGAGTGATGCACAAAAGGCATTGGCAACCTTTATCGAAGTTGACCAAGACTTGCTGTTTGCCTCAGGCATGGGCTGTCCGGCGCTAGACGCAATTGCCGATGACGAAGTAGCTATGGCACAGTGGGTGGCCAAGTTACCCCCGCCGCAAGCTACGCCAATTTTGCAACTATTGCTGACAGGCTCCGCCAAAATAGCCAAAGCTCAGTTGCGGCAATTGTATAACGAATCGTTGCGCCAACCGATATTGTCTGCGAATGAGCCACGATCAATGTCGTCGATTGTCAAAAATATTAAACAAGCCAGCCAGATACGTGAACAGGCCCAAAGGGACGAACAACAAAGAATTGAAACTCAGAATAAACAGGCCCGCATTGAACATCTGAATAAGACCTTTGATCTGGCCGATAAGATTTGGCTACAGGCGGATGAATCAGCCGATAAAGGTACTGGTTATGGTTACGATGCGGCGACGAAAACGCTGAAAGATTTGAAAGACAGTTATTGGCATCATGATGCTGGCGTTCAATTTAAGCAAAAGATGACTCAATTCATTAAACCTCATTTAAACCGACCCGCTTTTATGCGCAGACTTCGTGATATGAATTTGATTTGATTACTCAAAATCAAGGGGCCAGAGGCGTTGAAGTTACAATAAATTACATAAAATAAAAGAGTTAAAATCAAGGGGCCATAGGTGTTGTCGTTAGCAAACCTTAAGGACATAATCTTACGCTTAATGTTTAGACTTTGATGTTCCCAACAAACCAACGATCGCCCCTATTCCAATTTTCACTATATCTGTACATGTGCTAAGAAGTGCAGTTGCATGTTCTGAATTATAACCACACAATACAATTATCAACGAAACTGTTAAGCATAATATCGTTAGAGTTAATACACAATAGAGGGGGACGTTGTTGGATTCTACGTTGGAATTGCAATCACTCGACTTATCGTAAGACATGCTAGATCCTTAAACGCATTGAATTTCTGCGCTTTTGAATTGACCCACGGTCTTAATGCATATTATTTTTACACAACACTGAAATAGAAGTCAATTTACTTTTCACCGTTAGTTCTTACTATTCGTTACTCCTGTAGTATCACCATCTGTGCAGATCTTTGATTCGATCGATGTATGAATTATGAATCAAGGGGTTGGTGCATAGGATGCAGCCCTTTAGGCCATCGCAGCAGCTGTCGAAATAATTTACACAATCTATTCATTGTAATACTGAATTTGCTCTTCGGTAGATGGACAAACTTCTTTGGCCACTTAATTTCAATTGAGAATGTTCGATTTCAACATAGCTCACCCCCCTTGAATACAATATGCCAAAATCAACCTGAACATTGACATTAGATACCCGTTGCGTTAGTTTTACTAAATCGACAACGACAACCATTTGGTAAAATTACTGTGGTCTGTTACTGATGAACAACGCAGGTGTTGCTATGAGTCAAGCTAAGCTTTCCAGTAAATTTCAGCTATCTATACCCAAAGATATTCGTCAGGAAATGGCGTTGGAAGCGGGTCAACAGTTCACGATCGTCACGCGGGGCAATATCATTGAGTTGATCCCCATTCGTACTATGGCTTCGGCGCGAGGCCTGCTGGCTGATTGCAAATATTCAACCAGCGACGACTACCGTGATAGGCAAAACCGTCAATCATGAATAATCCACTTCAAAAGGTAGTTGTTGATACTTGTGGTTGGATAGAATGGTTGACCGATGGTGTCTTGTGTGACCAATACGCGTCTTATTTTGAAGAAATAACGCATGTTATTGTGCCAACGTCAGTCCAGTTTGAATTATACAAATGGGTTTGTCGGGTCAAAAACAAGGAAATGGCACTTGAAGCGGTAGCACTGACAAAGCAGGGTAACGTTCAGTCATTGTCGACTTCTATTGCATTGCTGGCGGCCGATGCCAGCGCGGAGTATAAATTGTCATTTGCTGACGCTATCATTTATGCCAGCGCTCAAGCATGTCAAGCAACGCTTGTTACGTCTGACGACCATTTTGAAGGTCTGCCGGATGTGATCTATTTTTCGAAGAAAAACCGGTAACCTTAGATTTATCCTCTAATCCCTCAACCCACTCACCAACCTAACATTCGCCACCACATCTAACTTGCGCTTGTCGATTCGATAACGCCAAAAGTCCATCATGGTGATGTGCCAAACACCCTCTATTTGCACCTTGTCGGCGGTCATATAAATTGCGCGAGTGGTGCGGGGGAAGATATACCGATTAATTAGCAGTTTTCCTTCAATGTTTTTCTGATATATCAGACTGTTGAGTTCTCTTAAAGTGGGCAGTCGCCAATCGGTGATGCCGCAATAGGCTTGCTGGTTTATTTTGGCAATATAGTCTGATACATCACACGGATACCATTCTTGTCCTTGTTGGCAGCTGCCGCCGTCTTTTACGCCTAACTTGGTTTTAGGGTCGTAAAAGGTATAAGTGGCTTTGTAATAATGACTGTTTTCATGCCACGATTTTACTTCCCAGGTTAAGCCGGTTTTTCTGTCTGTAGCGCAGCTCCACGGGCCCATGTGAATGGCCACGGGGCCGCCAGATTTATCGTGCTTTTGCCACTGGCTTTTGGCCTGTCCAGTTGAGGGCAGCAGCAATAGCAACATGCCCAGTAACAGTATTAACGGTTTCATAATGAGTTCTCAGTTGTTGACTCTAAAGCCGCTTCCATCACTAATTTAACCGGTTTTAAATGATACCCGTGGCGGCTTTGGGCGTGGTCGAATGGGGCAAACCATAAATAGGTGTTTGATTGCAGTGCTAAGTCAAATTTTGAATCGTGTTTGAGGTTTCTGGCCAATTCTAAATGCCAGTAACCGTCTTTCCAGACCCCTTTGGCTGCAACGTTGGCTCGGTCGCCTTCAAACCCTTCGTAGGTCAACACTGACGGCATGGTGGCACCGATGGGTAAGTTGTCCTGGGTTTTGTCGTAAGGCACTGTATCAAACCAGCTCATTGATGTTTCATCTGGATCTATGCCTGCCATAGGCAACCGCAACGGGGTGACTTGGTCTTTTAAAAACCAGGTCCAGTTAGGGCGAAATGAGCCAGAGTCTTTGGGGTCGGTTCTGTAACCGCCTTTGTATCTGGGGCAGGCTTCGCAAGCAGGCGAGGGCGCACCAAAATGGTTGTCGTCGAGATATGACATGCGCTTTACCCGTCCGGCTTTCCAATGCCATATGTCTCTTAACGAGTTGTCGGTGGTGTAATGGTAACCTCGGTTTGAACGGTTTTTGGGGTGATTGTCTAACGGCTTTTTACCTAGATGAACGCTGTAACCGCCTGCTAATCCTGAGTCTTGCGAGAGCATTACGGCCATTTTGTCTTCGTAATATGTGCGTTCGTCGTCTTTTTCAAAACCGTTGTGTTGCACCTGCCAGCCGTGCTGGGTTTTAACCAATGGTAGGTGGCTGTAACTGGGGGTGGGGTCGGGCCAGCGAATGGCGAAATAAACAGAAAGGCAGTATTGCAGAATTTTTATATCTACCGGTATGCTTTCGAAGTAATAGTTGCCTTGGGTTGTCAATACGGTCACGCTTTTGGCATCTTGCCAGGCGGGTTCGTCAAACTTGCCGTCGATGCGAATTTCTTGGCTTAATGGAATGGTTTTAACGATTAACTCGGTATGAAAATGGTGGTGATAGTAATAAAGGCCAAACACTATGATGCCCAGCGACGATATGGTTAATCCGGCGATGCGGTTAAAGTTTTTTGGCAAAAACATCATAAGCAGCACTTTGTATGACTTTTTGATGATTTGTTCGGTCATGTGCGCTACTACGATGATAAAAAAGGCGGCGGCGAGAAAATAGTGGGCTTGCAGTAATATGCCGTTTAGCGTGCTGATACCTATGAATAATTGGTTGATATACAACACTAAACCCGTTAAAACCTGGGCTAAAATCATGATGTAGTTAAGGCGTATAAACCGGTTTTTGTTTTGATAATGATCTGGATTAGTTCGTCGAACTTTGAACCATTCAAGGCTAACGTAAGCCACCAGTGCCAACCAGCCATACGCAGATAATTCGTGCCACCACATCATGTTGCCTTGGGGTATTAAGCCCGAGTGGAGCAACATATCGCTCATGTAAGGATTGTCGAAAGCCAAGCGGACGCCGCTGAGTAGGCTGACTATAAACAGCACCAAAACGGCGCTGTGGAGGAACATTCGGATAAAGGCGCTGTGTGGGAAAATCATCGTTGTATCTCTTTTGGCTGGTGAACGGGTGGTAGGAGCGAGCCCGGCAATTGCTCCTGCATTGCTCTAATTTGCTACATCCATGTAGCTATCCAGCTCGCGATTTTGGTCTTCCAGACCAAATATTTAGGGTTTAATTTAGACGTTCTAAATGGTTTCACCATTTATCGCGAGCTGGAGCTCGCTCCCACAACATCAAACGTTTACGGCGTCCATTGCACGTTAAGGTTCAAGCCCGAAAAGGCGCTATAACCAAGAATACCCACATGCCATGTTCCGCTGTCTGGGCCTGTTATACTACAACTTTCGTTATTGCCTTCTTTGTACGGACGACAGTTGAAGCTTGAGGTTGTAGGTTTTGATCCTTGTCGAACATATAAGTCTGCATCACCCGAACCACTTGAAATATCAACGGTAAAAGTGCGCATGCCAGTTGGTATATCGACGTTGTAATACAACCACTCACCGCTGGTACCCGACAAATTGCTACGTGACGCAGAACCACCCGTGTTGCCACCACCCGATTCGGAGTACGAACCAGTCAAACTTACGCCTGAAAAGGTCGAATAAGCGTTGAGCATCACATGATAAGTGCCGGATTGAACTGAGCCAATTGTACAGGTTTCAGCATTGCCGTTTTTGAACGGTCGACAGTCGTAGGTCGAGGTGGTTGGGTTTGCGCCGTATCTAACATACATATCAGCATCGCCGCTGCCGCCCGCTATCACAAACTGTAGATCGGTTGCACCTGTTGGTACCTCTAGGGTGTAGTAGACTTTGCTGTTTGTGCTGGTGGTGGTTGTTGCTTTGGCCACACCATTTTGTAACTTGTTGCTACCGCCAGTTGAACCACCCGAGCCAACCTGGGTTAAGTTATTCGGCGCTTTTGACAAGGTGTAAATCTCACCAATCGAGCCTGATGGGTTCCACAGTTGTAATCCCGCTGGTAAAGCCAGTGGGTTGGCTTGACGTTGTGCACGAGTCAGAGTCGATGTAGATGTTTCGCCACTGAATATTGCGGTGCGTATGTCGATGTTGTTGCCGTTAAACTGGATGATTTTAAACTGTTTGAAACTGGCGTTGTCGGCCAGCCAGCTTTGCGGGGTGTCGGTCGAGCGAGTGCCTACGCCCCAACTTCCTTCGCCAATGTAAACCGTGCCTGCGTCGACTTTGGTGTAAGACGAACCGCTGGGCACAACCGGCCAGGTGTATTTAACGATGTGGGTGTCTGATTCGGTGATCAGGTTCATTTTGCCGTCTTCAAAAATGGGTGCCCATTGGCGAATGGTGGAATAAGAGGTTTTTCCGCCACCGGTGGGCACCATGGAGCGATGATATTGCCCCAAACGCCAATTAACTTGCCCACCCTGACTGGCCAAATCATTGATCAACCAAGATTTTTGTCGTGACCATAAGGTCGCATTGTTTTTGTTTTCGGTGTTGAGGGTATATACTCGGGACTGGCTGCCGCCGATGTTCATGGCAAAGTAGTTGTCGCCGCTTGAGCAAACGCCATCGCCATTTGGATCGGTGCCGAAGGTTTCACACAGGGTGTCTGGGTTGCCCGCTTCGTGGTTGCCAAGGGTGGGAATGATGGGGTAAACCCTGCGGAAAGTTTTGCCGTCGATTTGATCAACCGAGAAGCTTTCTTGCCAATGGTCTAACCAAGTCGACATATCGCTGGCGTTGTTGCTGTTGGTGTAGTCGCCGCCAAAGGTGATGTAATCGGGGCGAATTTTGGCGACCAATCGGTTACCTTGGCGCCGACCACTGTGTGAGCTGCGCGAGTCGCCGCCCGAAACAACTGTCATGTTGCGCGGTGAATTAGGCGCAGTTTTAAAGTAATACAAGGTGCTTGAGCAACTGTTCCTACAAATTTTAAAGTAGTATTCGCTGTCGGGGTTGAGGCCACTCAATCGAACAAAGTTACTGGTTAATCTGCTAGAGCCATCGAACCTTCGTTGTACTGTGGTGTTATGGGATTGCCAGTTATTCTCATTGGTTGTTGAGCCGAGTCTAATGTAACTACCCGATTCGTTGTTAAAACCGATCACCGCTTCACTGTGAGGGTTTTTATCCCACGCGACTCGTACTTGTTCACCAGCACTAGCCAATGGTGCGGCAAGTGTCAGCGTTGCGATTAACGCCAATTTATAGTTATTCATTTTTATTATTAATCCTGTTCTTTTGATATAAGATCACTGTTGTTAAAAGTGTAAAGTGGCTGCAGCGAGACCATTAAGTTTCATCTACGCCTTAAAAACAAACAGTTACGGGGTAAATGACGAAAAATCGATGCAATTGGGGTTAAATAGAGATTGAATAGAGATTAAATAGCCTAGGTTTTTTTTGTGTAATTTTGTATGGCTGGCAACAAGAAAACTGTACAATCCTCGACCTGTAAAAAATAACTCATTTATGGAAGTTAAATTGAACTCAATAGAAAAATGTTTTGATGCGGTAAGCAAAGTACTCGAAAATTTGCCCGCAAGCTGGGTTGACCTGACCACTCATCGATTAGATGTCTACAACGAAGCACAGGCTAAATCACAATTTTTAGAACAACTACAGGCGCTGCTGTTAAGCACTGACTTGTCGGCTGCAACATTAGAAGCCTTGCCTACTGCTTATGACTACATTCGTTTGGGTCATCAGTTATCGAGTATTTTAGAATGGGTTTTGGCCCAGATTAATGGCGTATCATCCGATCAGGCCATTACATTTACCTCTAAAATTATGCCGGTTTTGGCCATTATTCGTAACAATACGTTAAGCGGTCAACAAACCCATATATATTACAACACCGAATCTTCACCTTTAATAGACGTGCCAAGGTTAGAAGAAATCTATGGTTATAATGTTCAATTAAACCAAGTCGCAGACGCTTCGAAAGTGCCCGCACACAGTGATGGCACAGTCATATTTGTGACCCAAGCCAGTTATAAAACCCCATTAACGGTTAACGCCAATGTCGATGTGACTGTCAATATTCATTCTCATTATGGTAGCGCGATGATCATTCATAACGCTGACAAAGCAGATGTGGTCAAAAACGTTCAGCATGTTCGTCGGCGCGAAACCATCGCAATGACACCGCCAAACGCGCTTAATGTATTGCATGAGATTGTTAACAATAAGCAAACTGCCCCTGCGCAATGTAAAGCCGAAGATGAGATCAGCGTTCATGATTGCATCAAACACAATACCGGTAGTTCGATTGCGCCTTTGGTCGCATCTAGTGGTTTGTCTATTCAATATGCCATTTTAATGGGCCTTGTCGAAAACGCGATGACCCAATACCCGGGCAAAGCGATTAAAATCATTTTGCCACCCAACTGTTATGGCGGCACTAACGATCAGGCCAGACGTATTGCCGACTTAAACGCCAATATCGAGATTGTCGATTTGCCTGTCGATGGTGGTCAAGACTTGGTCAGCTCTTTGGATGTGGCACTTAAAGCTTCGGCAGACAGTGACAGTGTGCCGCTTGTTTTGGCAGAAATACCCACCAACCCAAGGGTTGAAGTGCCTAATATGACCAATTTGGCTGCGGTATTAAGTGCCTCAAGAACAACGCCAGCGAATGCTGTCGCGGTTGATCCGGTGTTTATTGTCGACCAGACCTTTTGCCCAAACGTTAAAATATTGGGACTGGACAGCGAGCTGGTTAAAACCAAACTGGTGTCGTTTTCGAGCGGTTCAAAATTCCCCAGTGGCGGACGTTGTATCGCCGGTTACTGCGCAGTGAACGATGCAGCACAAGCGTTGCAGACGATTATTTCAAAACATCTGACTCTGACAGACAACAGCGCAGTTGCGCATCAGCTTAATACGCTGGCTGAAAATATGCCTTCAATGCCCGCGCGTATTACCAAGGCTTATCATAATGCTCGGCAGTTTGTAGAGCACATTCACAGTGTGTTGCCGCAGGCCAAAATTAATTTTGTATCAGCAGCATTGGCTGAGCAGGGTTTTACGCCTTCTGTATTTTCACTCGATCTGCCTTGCGTTGGTGAAACCGCCGCACAGCGTGAAGAAAATCAGCGGGTACTTAACAAAAAGCTCATTGATTTTATGATTGACTTGTACCCGGGCGATAGCAAATACTGCGTGAGTTACGGACAGCTTAAAGGCTGCTATTGGACAATTCCTGCCACCTCAACGCAAGGCACAACCAAAGAAGGTGATAAAGACTATGTTGTTCGTGTAGCCATGTCGCCCGCGTCTGATGTGGCCAAATTATCACAGTCTTTCAGTGACTTTTGCCGCAATGAAAATTTGATTTAATAAATCTGCTGCGCATCTTTATATAATGCCGCGTAGCGGCAGAAAAACGAGTGATTTAAAGGGGTAATTCCCCGCCCCTGCGAAGTGGGAGGCGAGCCTAAGCGAGGCAGCTTGCTGCGGGGGAGTTTATGCTTTGTTATTTTGTTAAGCCATTGGCCGGAGGCGAAAACGTAAATCGGTTAAACTGATACTCCCCATGATATTGCTGTTTGTCTTCATAGATAAACACACCTTCAGTTTTGGCCACTTCATTTCTATCAAAATGGTTCGCTTTGCAACTCTGTGCTGAGGGCCCTTTACAAGCCCAATAACTGCCCACTTGCGCTTTAACAGTCAATGTAAAGGGCTTGAATTGCTTTAACTTTATTGCCAGTGACGAGCCTTGTTTCAAATTAATCTTGTTATGATAATTGCCAACTAAAAACAACGATTTTTGGTAATCCCCGACCTTGTGACTAACTGCATTTTCAGCCATCACAGTGTCTTTACTGGCACCTCGTTGGTTTGTTCTTAGGGCATCAATTAGCCAAACATCTAGCTGCCCTGGGTATTGTTGACGCAAAGATTTCAACCGGTCGATTAATGCCAACATCGCCATACTAAATCGACCATCTTGCCATTTGGGCGACCAAACCGGGTGAGAGAGGAATTTTTGTTGGCTGATTTTATCAATCATATACAAATCGAGGCTCGGTTGTAATTCTTGTTGAATTTCGAGCATCACGGCAATTTTACCGCTGCCTTTCTTGCTGGTGGTAGCGGGTGATATAGAAGAGAGGGTGTGACAAACCAAATCGCCGAATATTTTGGGGATTTCTTGGGTGCCGTGCCATTCGCCAAGCATCACCAGTTTGTGTTTGCTGAGTAATTCAAGACCATTGAACGGTGGGCATTGGTTTTTTTCTTGGGTTGCAAGAGTAGGGAACGATAGTAGGATGAGACAAATCAGTAGGGTTTTCATTTTTAACCTTTTATATAAATTAATCCATTAGGGGTTTGAACACTATCAAACCCCACATCATTTATCCACTTTAACCTTGCCAAGGTATACGGGTTTAAATCATACAGATTCAGATAAGAACCAAAAGCGATCCACTGCGACGATTGCATCCTGTCATAGTCGCTATATAGAAACGGAGGGGCACACAGAGACACGGTGCCCACGGAGCAAGATAAAAAAGAAGGAAAAATTAAAGCAGGACATCCATTTATACATTTAATATTTCTAAATCGGAGGGTGTTCACAAAACAAAAAAACGGGACCACTAAGGGTCCCGTTTTACTACTTACCTTTTTATATTCACCTTCAAAGAGGGTTGGCTTTAAGCCCTAAGGACAACTGTCACCATAAAGCGTTTCAACCCAATCAGGATTGTCGATAAATGGGTTTCGGTTACCTTGCACCTGATGTATCCGGCCATTTCTTCGCACTTCTTGTGCTGACACGTTATCAGCCCGGTGCCATGCCACCAAGGTACACAGTTTGCCAAGCAATGCTTGAGAACCGGTGCCAACGTAGTCGGCGATTTCTAAATCAGGTGTGCCTGAGCTGTCGCTGCCTTCGTATCGTACGTCCATATAAAACACCATTCGCGCGACATCGCCTTTAACTTCATCGCGCGGCTCAAAGCTGTCTGAATCAGTTCGGTTTTCTGGGGCTTCTGATATTGCCGTACCGCCGTTGTCGAAGTCTTTGTTGCCTCTGCTTGAGTTGATGCTCACATCAGACGGACGCAAATGGTGAATGTCGGTATAAGCCCATTGACCGCTAGACGGGAAGCCGTGGCTTTTAGCCCAAACGTGCTCACGGTTCCAAGCGTCTTGACTGCTTGATTGGCCAGCGCGAGTCGCTTTGTTGATTGAGTTACCTTTGTAAATCAACAAGACATTGCTGCTGTTATTGGGATCTTCGTCAGTGAATGACAAAGCATCCCATACGCCAGGCGTATAGCTCAGTTTGGTGTGACCTTGCTGGATGATGCCGTTTAGGGCTGATTTTAAGTTATTGCCAGTTTGGCCTGTTGCGTTGGCGTAGTAGCTGTTGTAGCTGTAACCCGCCGGATCGTCTGTGCCTGCTGGAGGTGTTGTGCCACCACCGCCGCCAGTGCTGGTGTCAAAAGAAGCGGTTAATGACATACCCGAGAAGGTGCTGTAGGCGTTTAGCATTATGTAATAAATGCCAGTTTCAGGTGTCGAGACTGTGCAGGTTTCGCTGTTGCCACTCAAATAAGGTCGGCAGTCATAGCTAGATGTCGTTGGTGCTGAGCCAAAGCTGGTGTATAAATCGGCATCGCCCGAGCCACCACTGATGCTAAAAACTAAGTTGCTAGAACCACTTGGGATGTCGATGGTGTAGTTGAGTTTGTTACCACTTGATGCGGTTAAGCTGGTTTTGGCAACACCGTTTTGCAACTCGGTATCGCTGGGAGGCGTTCCTCCACCGCCACCATCACAACCGGCAAATACACCCGAACCGGGGTTACCGGCATCCGATTGCACGGCCCAATCGCTGACACTGTTGGGGTCGGTTGTGCTGCTGCGGGCAATCGATACGTTTTTGGCGGCAATGCTCCAGCCAGAGTCGGC
>JABSOG010001079.1 GCA_013216025.1 Algicola sp.
AACCTTATGACGCCGCCAATATGGATGTGGGTCTGGGTGAATTCAACCACCTCAAGGGTGAAGAAATGGTCGATGTTGACGCCCAAGATGACGGCTTCGCGGCAGATTTAGATATGGCCAAAGCGTATATGGAAATTGGTGATGAAGAAAATGCCAAGATGGCGCTTGAGGCTATCCTGGCCGATGGACCAGACGGTGTTAAAGACGAGGCTAACGCGTTGATGGACAAGATTAAAAACGGCTAACGCTTTAGGCGTGGCCTTCGGCCACAAGATCAAAGTCAAAAGATCTCAACACGGAGGCACGGAGAAAGAAAGAGAAAAGCTTAAAAGACCAAAAAAATACTATGTCTGACGTGATTCAGGGTTACAATTTGTAGGCGGAGTATTTATGCCCGCTTCTTTGTTTTTATCCGTTTTTTGCTTTTGTCTTTCCTCTTTCTTTCTCCGTGACTCCGTGCCTCCGTGTTAAAGCTTTTGCCCTTAAAGCCGTAGGCGTCCCAAGCACGTAACGTTAAAACAACAATAAAACCACCTCAGCCTATAGGCAAATCACCCAAGATAGCCGATAATAACCGCCATTTTTCAAAGAGTAACCCAGACAAACCATGCGAATAGCCTTAGGCATCGAATATAACGGTGCGAATTATTACGGTTGGCAACGCCAAAAAGATGTCAACAGCGTGCAACAGGAATTGGAACAGGCGATCAGCAAGATTGCCAACCACACTGTGGTGGTCTTTTGCGCTGGGCGCACCGACTCTGGCGTGCATGGCACCGGACAGGTCGTTCACTTTGATACCGACAGCATCCGTGACGACAAGGCCTGGACACTTGGGGTCAACAGCAACCTGCCCAACGATATTGCGGTTTGTTGGATCAAGCAGGTGCCAGATGATTTTCATGCCCGCTATCGCGCCACAGCCCGGCGCTATCGTTATATTATTTACAACAACAAAATGCGTCCGGCAATACTTAACAGCGGCTTGAGCCATTATCCCATGCGACTAGACGACAAATTAATGCAACAAGCCAGCAGCTGTTTGCTGGGGGAGCATGATTTTTCGGCGTTCAGGGCAGTACATTGTCAAGCGAACACGCCGCACCGTAATATTCATTATGTCAACGTTACCCGACAGAACGATTACATTATTATCGACATCAAGGCCAACGCCTTTTTGCATCACATGGTACGCAATATTGCCGGTAGTCTGATTGTGATTGGTCTTGGCGAACAACCCGTGAGTTGGATGAAAGCCCTGTTAGAGGCTAAAGACCGGACGCAAGCCGGGGCAACGGCCAAAGCAGGGGGGTTGTATATGATTGCGGTTGATTATCCTGACGAGTTTGGCCTGCCAAAAAGAACTCCGGGGCCGCTGTTTTTGTCCTAAATAAGGTCCTAATCACGAAAAGTCAAGGGTTTTATAGGTCGACGAACGCTGGTTTGACCAGTTAAGACTACTCAAACACGGTAGATTTATGTTCTAATATGCCGCTGTAATTTTGCTGTTTTTCAATTGTTTGATAAACAACCAAAAGAAAAAGTGTTAAGTTCAGATACAATCCTTGTGTGCCATAGAGAGAGATAAAATGAGTTGGCTTGAAAAAATTCTGTCAAAACCAAAATCAACCAGTCGTCGCAATATTCCTGAAGGCGTTTGGACCAAATGTAACTCCTGTGATGCCGTATTGTACAAAGAAGAACTCGAACGCCAATTAAGCGTTTGCCCCAAATGTGATAATCACATGCAAATCTCTGCCCGCACGCGTTTAAAAGCGTTTTTGGACGAAGGCGAGCTGGTTGAATTTGGCGCTGAGTTTGAACCTAAAGATATCCTCAAATTTGTCGATTCGAAAAAATACAAAGACCGAATTGTTCAGGCGCAAAAGAACACCAACGAAAAAGATGCTTTGGTTGCCATGCGCGGTCGTCTTAAAGGCGCACCGGTTGTCGCGGTTGCTTTTGAATACTCATTTATGGGTGGCTCAATGGCTTCGGTTGTTGGCGCACGCTTTATCGCTGCGGTTAACGCCTGTCTCGAAGACAATTTGCCGTTGGTTTGTTTCTCGGCCAGTGGCGGCGCTAGAATGCAAGAAGCTTTGATGTCATTAATGCAAATGGCCAAAACCAGTGCTGCGTTGGCAAGAATGAGCAACCAAGGTTTGCCATATATTTCGGTAATGACGCACCCGACTATGGGTGGTGTATCGGCAAGTTTGGCGATGCTGGGTGATGTGAATATTGCCGAGCCTAAAGCCTTGATTGGTTTTGCAGGCCCAAGGGTTATCGAACAAACTGTACGCGAAACGCTGCCTGACGGTTTTCAGCGCCCTGATTTTTTACTGGAACACGGCGCGATTGACATGATCGTCGATCGTCGCCAGTTACGTGATACCATTGCCCGATTGTTCGCCAAAATGCAAAAGTTGCCATCAACTGAAGTTGAACATCGTATTGCTTGAATGAGCAATCATAAAAAAACTCATGACTGTACAGATTAAAAGCCAATCGTCCAAAGCTTTACTAAAAGGCCTAGACGATTGGCTTTATCATTTAGATCACCTGCACAACAAAGATATCGATCTTGGATTAGACCGAATAGGCAAAGTCGCTCAAACGCTGGGACTTAACGATTCACCCGCAAAAATCATTCTGCTGGCCGGTACCAACGGCAAAGG
>JABSOG010001080.1 GCA_013216025.1 Algicola sp.
TTCTTGTTTGACATTGTTCACCTCTGTTTGCGATTCTACCCGCTTAGTGAGGTGTCTAAAAGTACTGGGGCGGATCACACAACCGGGCACAACGAAATTTGGCTATCAGGTAGAATCTGCCTAAGCTATTTATAGGCATCACCGAGGCTACTAAAATCATCAGCTAACCAAAACCAATAACCCCCCTGACAGTCAATTATGTTCTCTAACAATTGAGTAAAGGACACCGATACGATAGGGGACTCCCCAGGTGATGCATGAATATCCCAAAAGCTGTCGTAACATTGCCCTATTCTTTTAACACCTAGGTCAATTGAAATTCTTTGCTCAGGACCCGCAGCCGCAATGATATACCAACTATTTGAAATATCGTCTGGTGGAATATCAGTTTCCCACCCCTCACTTAAAATCTCTGGGTTAGATAATTGAAAATTGTCGGGAGCAACTATCTCAATAGCATAATCACTATCACTAAAAAACTTAATGCCACCGCATTCACCATAAAATGTCTTTAAATCTTCTGGTAAATTAGCTTGAAGATCAATAACGGGAAAACCTGATTTAGGTAATACCGAACAACCCTTTAAGTTTTTAATTTTATCTAATAATGAACGCATGACTATAACCCATAGATATATTTGTTAAATTCGTTGTAGAAATTTTGTCTTGCCTGTTGTGGTACGTTCGCAGCATCAAACTGTCGTTCTGCCATTTGTTGCATTTG
This sequence comes from Algicola sp., assembly GCA_013216025.1. Lineage (GTDB taxonomy): Bacteria > Pseudomonadota > Gammaproteobacteria > Enterobacterales > Alteromonadaceae > JABSOG01. The sequence continues at coordinate 725 of JABSOG010001080.1, forward strand.
CCGCGGTGTTAGATTTTTGGCTTGACCTCTTACCGAACCAAGAGTTTCTCTTAAGTAATCATTACCTGCCCGATGTGCTGCTTTATGGCTTGTCGATTCAAGCGCAATGGTTGGGTTGTCTGCTTTTCTACTGGTATATCCTGGAATGTTATTTTTTGCCCAGACGTCATTGACACCGTGATGATTAACTAAAGGAGTGCTAGTTGGTCTGTATGACACTACATCAAACTCTTTACAGTTATGCACCAAAACATTGCGCTCGGTCACATAATAAGTATGAAAATCAGCCACGGTCAAGTTATAAGCGGTTTCAATGCGATGTTGATCTACCACTGACTCAACGATTAAGAACCCCTGGTCTTTATCAACTAATGTATCGCCGGGTTTTAAGTCGATGGTTTCTATCCAACCGCTGCCGACGACATAGAAGGGGTGGCTGTCTGTGGCATCGATGGTTTGTACATCACCTTGCTCATTAGTGATGGTGACACGATGAATGGCTTCACCTTCAACAGTCCATGTTTTAGTGACAGATTTGAAGTCAGACTCGCCAGTTTTGATATCTGTGGCCCATACTTCATCACCAACTTGCAACGCTTCGATGTCGACATAACCGTCTTTGGTCAGTACTTGGGTGCCTGCGACAAAACAGGCCAGCTTACAGATGACGTTGGCTTCTTTGAGTTTTTTGAGCTTTTTGACTGCCTTTGCTGCTTTGTAGGCTCTAAAGGCAGCATAGGCGACGCCACCGGTTGCAGCACCCAGCACCGCCATCCCTGTTTCAACTGCCGCTGACTGGAATGCCCCCATCCAATCGCCATCCGCTGCTTTGCCAACCGCTTCGGCGTACGGCACAAAGGTCACGGCTACGGCGGCGACACTTTTAACCTTATCCCACCAAGACGACGACTCTTCGCCGCTGCTGTCTTCAAGTTTGTTGGTATTGGTGTTTATGTCGGTGTAGTTATAGGGTTTACCCCAGCGGATACCCGGATTAAAATCCTGTATATCGAGTTGGAAAGTGCTAAGCCTTTCACCAATATTGACCGTTTGTCTATGGCAACTATCAGAGTAACATTCACCATCGTAACCGGTAGGATCGTTGAATGTCATGGGGTTGTTCCACACATAACTGTAGCGGTTATAACTCTGACTAAAGTTAGGTGCACCGACCAAGGGGTCCGGGCTTAAGAAACGGCCAATTACCGGGTCGTATATCCGTCCGTTCATATGAATAATACCGGTGCGTTCCAGATGCTCATGACCAGTAAAACCACGACGGCGGGTGACATTGAGTGTTTCGGCCAATACGACCAATTCAGCTTCGCTCAGTTCACGGCTCCAGTCGGCTTTTCTCCTGCTGCCAAAAGCATCATAAGAGAAACTGACCATACGTTGGCCACTTTCGTTGGTGACTGTTTCTACCGATCCTAAGTGATCCCGGTGTAAATACTCGAAGCCACCACTGGCTTGGCTTGAGGCTGAATCTATCGTTTCGACATATTCAACACTCTCGCTGATGCCAAGACGCGTGATCAAGGCATATTCTGAGCTTGTTGCCGGGAAAGTGTCTTCAACACCTTGTGCATAGAAAGTATGCTCGGTTTGCAGCACCCCATTTTCATCGGTAAATTCAGACTTTTTATAATACCTTTGCAAGTCAGGACCATACTGAAAGCTATCTCGGGCAAGCGGGGTGGTGTCTAGTTCGCTGTCGCCTTTGGTTATCGCTATCGGGAGTTCTCTGTCGTTCCAGGTCACGTAACGATTGTTGCCACCAGCAACTGCTGAGTAAGCCGTGATCGCGCCGTTTCTATTGTAATCGACGGTATAATCAACGGTATCAATGTTGACGTTGGTTACCGCGTTATATCCGACGGCGGTATCACTGCCTAGAATCGACGATCCATACTGGTAGTTAGTGACTTTACTGTCTGCGTCATCGTCGC
>JABSOG010001081.1 GCA_013216025.1 Algicola sp.
TGCGGGGAGAAGATTAAGGGTGAATTCCACTGCTTACGTTACCTGCACCATATCAATAGAAACTTTATAACACACTGATATAGAACAGCAACAGGGTCATTTTGTCGTCGGTGATGGGTTTGTCGATAAAATGTTCGATGCCCAAAGTATTCAACTCGACAGCCACATCGCCTTGACGTGAGGCCGACAACACAATAATCGGCAAGTCGATGCTTTTGTTTTGCATGGTTTTAATCAATTCAATGCCGCCCATTTCGGGCATGTACAAGTCGGTGACAACAATATCAAACGACACTTTTTCGAGCAATGCCATGGCCTGCACACCGTCACCGGCGAATGTCACTTCATGACCTTCTTCGGCGAGTTCAAAACTCATTAACTGGCATAATATCTGTTGATCTTCGACCAACAGAATACGTCTTTTATCAGCCATTGTAGCTCCTGTAATCGGTGGAAAATGGGTTGTGCATGTTGTTCTAATTTATTACAAATACCGGAATAGTCAATTGGGCTGCATATCCGGTGCCAAGGGTGCTGCTAATGGTCAATTTTAGCCCCCAATATTGTGCATTATCCGCTGCCAGCAGCAACTTCTCAAGGGGTTCGTCACTCCCAGCCCAATCACCCGAAGTCTTAGCCAGCAACCGGGCCATATGATCGTCAGGCACACCATAACCTTCGTTGCCAAAAGTCATTAAAATAATCCTTTCATTTTGCTCGTCAGTGGTATCCTTAACCGTCAACGACAGGGTTGATTCGTTAGAGTCGCTGTCTTGTGTCAGTATAGTGCAGATCAACCCCAACACCGTGGCCAATTGCACAGGTTCGGCCAATACCAAACTCATGATCGATGGCACATCTTCATTAAGCTGAATGTGCTTTTTACTGATTTCTTCGCTGGCACTTTCTGTCACTTTTTGCCATTCAGTAAAGGGATTGACTGGCACCACGTTGGCGACCTGTGTACGCTGCTTGGCCAGCTGATCTTCGATGCTGATATTGACCTTGGTACATTCGTTGAGGGTTTCGTCTAACATGCCCAACAATGGATGACCTTCGCCCAGCTTACTCCGCAACTGGCGGCTGATCAGGTTCAGTGTGCCAAGGTTATTACGCATTTGATGAAAATACTGACTGTAAAGGTCTTGTTTCATCGACAATACCTGCTGAGCTTCAGATATGTCGATGAATTCAAATAAAATGCCCAGCAGCAAAAACGGAATACCTTCTTCTTTGTTGTCGTTGGGCACATCTATCGGTCGCACCCGCAAAATATAGTCTGTGGGCTGGTTCTCAATGGTGATGCTAAGGCTGACCTCGACATTGTGAATAGTCACCTGCAGCAGCTTTTGCTTGATTTGAGCCGAATCGAGCAAGGTAATTTTAAGCAAAAAATCGTGGGCACTGAGATTATACAAAGGCAATTGCCATTGTTTAACCAGCGCTTCCATTTGCCGATTAGAATGAACGATTTGACCAAACAGACTGTACAGCGTACTGGCGGTGCTCATGCCGTCAAAGACGTATTGCAACGAATCAAAACGTTTTTCGAGCATCGACACCGAATTATCTAGCGACTGATGTTCGGCCTGTGCCAATTGAAGGCTAAAAATACGCCGCAACAGTGCATTTTCTTGGTTACTTTTTTTCAAGTAGCGGTTGCGGTGAAACAACAGCTCAGTGCTCTCTCGCACAAACTGAATCAGATTGTTTTCAAACACGCCCTGATGCCAGTCTTTGTCGGGCATGACCGTCAAGGCCCAGAACCCCAGCACGTTACCCGAAAAAATCAGCGGACACATATATTCGATTTCACTTTCATCAACCGAGTCAAAATATTGTTTGGTCAACTTGATGGGCTTTTGGGTGGCAATGGCCACTGAATAGGGTGCCCTTTGATAATCCCTGCGCATTTCTTGGATGTCGTCGATAGAACAATTAAGCGCATGAATGGCGACAACCCGGTGATCTTTGGGCACCTTGGCCAAAAATATCGAACGGTGCAAATTCAATTGCTGATTGATCAACGCATGCAGGTTATCCCAAGGATTTTCGGACTGATAAAACGAAGGTGGTTGCACCTTTTTACTCAGGCGAGCATTGAGTTCGGCCGACATTTTCAACAACGAACTTTCTTTGCGCAAGCGTTCGATGCCCAGCAGATAAACCACAGCGAATACCTGAATGACAATCAATTCGAACACCGGTAACAACACATGCCAATTAACCAAAACCAGCATCGCCAGCCAATAAGTTAGCACCGATAAAACCACACCAAAAACAAACGTGCCCTTGGGTGAAAGCAACTGCAAAACAAAAAAGTACGACGTATAGACTACCAGTAACAAAGCAAGAGTGATGGCAATGGGCAGCTGGCGAATATCACTGCCAGTGAGCAAAGTATGCGCCGCCAATGCCTGTAACTGCCCTTGAGTGGCGGTGTTACCGGCCTGTGTTTGCGAGATTGCCGACTGTGGAATAAAAAGCGGTGTTTGGTTCTGGTGATAATCCAAATCTATCAACACCACTTTGCCCGCCACCAGCTCATTAACAATACTGCCACCCAGTGCCTGCGACAAAGTCAAATTGGGCAAAGTGGCGATATCTAAAAAGTAATTGAGGTAGCGTTTTTGCGTATTCTCTTGGCTTTTCTCTGGGTTATGGCCGAA
>JABSOG010001082.1 GCA_013216025.1 Algicola sp.
ATAACCACCATATTGAATGGTCATTTGACTGCTTTCAATGGCACCAAATCCGGCAGCCGGATTTAATACCGCCACTTCTGGGTTAATCTCGTCAACTGCGCCAATGATGGTGATCTCGTCGGTGCCTACGGCATTATCTTCATCTTCGACCCGAGCGGTGATCACCACCGGGTTATTGGCGACAATCAAACTGGCCGGAATATTCAGTATCCAGACTTTTTCAAGTTTGTTGGGGCTTAAAACGGTGGCATAATCTTCGGCGACATTGACGCCATATTTGCGTTCAAATTCATCATAAATCGACTGATACGCCTGCTCAACCACACTTTCGCCACCGATATTACTGCCTTGCTCTTCGGTGACAGCGTTAACTTCAATGCCATCAACATAAAATGTCACCTTGTCAGCTTCCAGCGCCCGATCATCTGCCGCAACTGCCGCCACTTTAAGGTTAAAAGTGCCTGCAACAATATACTGATTATCTGAAGGTACAGTGATGCGAATGCCCGGTGTGACATTGGCCAGTGGATTAACAATAATGGTGCGTTTTACCGTATTGGCGGTGTTATCGACTATAGCCAGTTCATACTCGGTGGGTTCGGTTTCATTAAATTGTATGGTGATGGCCACTTCTTTGCGTTTGATGGGCAATACCGGACAGACTTTGTCGAAATTTTGCTGATACTCCACTATCTTGTCACCCTCACGGGTCAGGCGATATAAGGTCACCGAAGATAATGCGGCATCGTCACTTAACTCACTGGTGAGGGTAAAATTACCGCCGGACCTAACCCAAAACTCAGCCAATGCCAAGCGCTCTGCCGAGGTTATTAAGCGGTCTGCATTAAAGGCGGTGATCACCAGGGTTGGCGCTTCATTGCTGTCGACAGCCAAAGTGACAGTATCGCTTAAGCTGTTGCCGCTTTTATCAGTGGCAACCAGGGTAAACTCAGCCTCGCTGCCACCATAAAGTGACTTGGGCAAGTCAAACTGCAACTTATACTGGTTCTTGCCATAAGCACCGCCAACCTCGGCCACCAAAGTGCCGTTAAACATTAATGCGAGGGTATCTATTGTGGTGCTGTTATCTTCAATCCAAAAATCCAGTTCAACCCGCTGACCGGGCACCACCACGGTATCGGCCAGTGGTGCCATAATATCGACCGATGGCGGTAAAATATCGTCATCCAAACGCTGATTGAGCAATGGCGTTAAGGCCAGCGGACCACGTTCGAAACTCAAGCGATCAGCTGTTAAGCCATAAATAGCGACCTGATTAAACCAAGGCTGTGACATAAGTGCCAAAAGCTGCCCTGATGCTGCCACCAGTTTGGTGCCTGTATCAAAGTCACTATAAGATTGCTGGGTGCCCGCCATTAACAAGGCTTTGCCCTGTCCGTTTAAAGCGCTACCCAAACCATTATCGGCAACCGTCATTGCCAGTTTCAGTGAGGCGACATCTATTGGTCTGTTGCTGTTATCTAAAGTGTACTGCGAAATGTCATTTTGACTGTTAACCTCAATACGCAATTGCTGTATGAACTGCGGTACAGCACCGCCACCATTGTGTGTAAAGGAAAAATCAACAATGACGACCGTGGTCTCATTGGCAAAAAATTGTGCCAGTGCCAGTCCATCAGCCTCAGTGATGGTTTGCTTTTTACCCAAAGTACAGCATTCGCTGTCGCTATAAGTTTGCACTTGATAATGGGTAGTAATATCCGCACCAAAATCCACTTTAAGGATTGATTGAATCCCCCCCTCTGGTGCTGCAAAGAGCTTTAACTGACCATCAGCCACTTGCAAATAAGGCCTGTTGTTAAGCAATACACTGCCACTGAAACCGGCACTTTCGGGATAAGCCAATTGCGCATATAAACTGGCTTCACTGCTGTATTCATTAGTCGGTGTAATGTTGTTGGTGAGCCCACGGTCTTGGCCTGTCTGAGTCTGGGTTGATAACGAGCTGTATACCGGCACAAATTTAACCAAGTCTTCAGCGCCAACAAAATCGTCGCTGATATCAAAAGTATGATATCCCGCACCGCCTTTTAACCATTGTGACGTCAGTCCGCTTAAACTGATGGCGGGTATTTGGTCTGGCATAATGGTGATATTGTGCGATGTGGTGGCGATATTACCCGCCAAATCGGCCGCTTCGACCACCAAGGTCACCACTTTCCCAGCAGCTGGAATGGGTGAATAAACGCTTAAGTCCAGTTCAAAATCATCACCAAGATAAGCGCTATTCACCTGAATGTGTTTTTCATTGACGCCCGTTTTTTCGGCCAAAATAATGTTGGGCTGGTCAGCCATAAAGATTTTAAAGCGGTCTACGCTCATATTGTCTTTAATATCGACATCAATGATCAATGACTGGCGTTCAACCACCGTATTCAAGGGTTGCTGCACGATAATTTGTGGTTTGACGGTATCGGCTTTGATGGTCAAATTGATTGGCGGCGTATCGGTAATATTAATACCATAATCGTTGGCCCTGAGAATAAACTTAAAGGTTTTGCCGGTATGTTCAACGTATGAGGCGGGCAATAATATCCGGCCTTGAAAGTCAGTGTAAAAACGCTCGCCAACGACAACTTCTCCAACAGTAACCGGATCATCAATGGTCAGGGTTTCGACCCGGTCGTCTCTGATCAAATTACC
>JABSOG010001083.1 GCA_013216025.1 Algicola sp.
CGAAGTGACACCAGTGACCTATAAAACCCGAAAAGGCGAAGTGACGTTCTCGGTTGACGAACAGCCCGGAAACGCCCGTCCTGAGAAAATCCCAACACTGCGTCCGGCATTTGCCAAAGACGGCACCATTACCGCTGCTAACTCAAGCTCTATCTCTGATGGCGCCGCAGCATTGGTGGTAATGAAAGAGTCTGACGCCAAGGCGCGTGGTTTAACCCCCATCTGCCGTATAGTGGGTCACAAAACCCATGCTCAAGAGCCTGCGTTGTTTACTACGGCGCCAGTGGCGGCCATTACAAAATTGCTTGATCAGGTTGGTTGGACAAAAGCGGATGTTGATTTGTATGAAATCAACGAAGCGTTTGCCATGGTCACCATGTTGGCGATTAACGAACTGAACTTGGATGAAAGCAAAGTCAACGTTCACGGTGGTGCTTGTGCACTGGGTCACCCAATTGGTGCCAGCGGTGCGCGTATTCTTGTTTCACTGATTTATGCTCTGAAACAGCGTCAGCTAAGCAAAGGCGTAGCGTCTTTGTGCATCGGCGGTGGCGAAGCCACTGCAATGGCTATTGAAATAATTTAATTCGACACAATGTTAAACGTTCGTAGGAGCGAGCTCCAGCTCGCGAACAATGGCGCAGCCATTGCCAAACGTTTGCAAAGCCCATAGATATTTGGTCAGGGAGGCGATTCTCGATGGCCAAAATCGCGAGCTGGAGCTCGCTCCTACTACGAAAGATGGATAACCGTTATGACTAAAAAAGTTCCTTTATATATCAATGGCGAATGGGTTGAATCAAAAACCGACCAGTGGATCCCGGTCTTAAACCCTGCGACTCAAGAAGTACTGGCCGAAGTGCCCTGCGCCACTATGGATGAAATGCACGCTGCCATAGACAGCGCTAAAGAAGCGTTCAAGACTTGGAAAGAAGTCTCTGTCAGTGAGCGTGCCCGAGTCATGATGCGTTATGCCGCCTTGCTTAAAACACATCAAGAAGAATTGGCCGGTATCATCTGCGAAGAACTGGGCAAAACCCACGAAGACGCAATGGGTGATGTTTGGCGTGGTATCGAAGTGGTTGAACACGCCGCCAACATCCCATCAATGATGATGGGCGAAACGGTAGAAAACGTGGCACGCGGCATTGACACTTACAGCTACACCCAACCGCTGGGCGTTTGTGCTGGTATCACCCCATTTAACTTCCCGGCGATGATCCCATTATGGATGTATCCAATGGCTGTTGCCTGTGGTAACACTTTCATCCTTAAACCGTCTGAGCAAGATCCATTGACACCAACCCGTATGGTTGAGTTGTTCGAAGAAGCTGGCGCACCAAAAGGTGTGTTGCAGGTTGTTCACGGTACCAAAGAGCAAGTTGATGTATTGTTGACTCACCCAGACGTTAAAGCGATTTCTTTTGTTGGTTCTGTGCCTGTTGGCCAGTACATCTACAAGACGGGTACTGATAACCTTAAACGTGTTCAAGCCTTTGCCGGCGCTAAAAATCACTTAGTGGTTATGCCTGATGCAAACAAACAGCAAGTGATCAACAACATCGTTGGTTCTTCTGTTGGTGCGGCTGGCCAACGTTGTATGGCCGCTTCGGTTGCGGTATTTGTTGGTGAATCTAAAGCATGGTTGCCTGAAATTAGAGACGCCATTGCCAAAGTCAGCCCGGGACATTACAGCAAAGAATCATCTGGCTACGGTCCACAAATCAATCCTCAAGCCAAAGCACGTATCTTGGGCTTGATTGAACAGGGTAAAAAAGAAGGCGCCGACTGTGTACTGGACGGTTCTGAATTTATGGCTGAAGGTTATCCAAAAGGTAACTGGGTAGGTCCTACCATGTTCACAGATGTGACTGTTGACATGGAAATCTACAAGCAAGAAATCTTTGGTCCTGTACTGGTTACCACCAATGTTGATACTTTAGAAGATGCCATCGAATTGGTTAACAACAACCCATACGGCAACGGCGTTTCATTGTTTACTGCATCGGGTTTTGCCGGACGTAAATTCCAACACGAAATCGAATGCGGTCAAGTGGGTATCAATATTCCAATCCCAGTGCCATTGCCGTTCTTCTCATTCACCGGTTGGAAAGGGTCTTTCTACGGCGACACACACGCCTACGGTAAACAAGCGGTTCGTTTCTATACCGAAACCAAGACTATCACGGCCCGTTGGTTTGAAGATAATGCAGACCATGCACAAGGTCCAAACATGAGTATCAACCTCAAGTAATTGAGGTTTTTTGACCAAGGCCGCCGTTGCGGCCTTTTGTCTTTCTATAACATTGAAGGTTATCCCTGTGGATTTTAACTTAAATGAAGATCAGCAAATGTTTGCTGAAACCGCTCGCCAGTTTTCTGATAACGAATTTGCGCCAAATGCAGCCAAATGGGATGCTGAGCATATTTTCCCCAAAGACGTGATTGCCCAGGCCGGAGAGCTTGGATTTTGTTCATTGTATACCCCAGAAGAAGTCGGTGGCATGGGCCTCAGTCGTCTTGATTCATCGATTATCTTTGAACAGCTGGCGATGGGTTGTACGGCAACGACAGCGATGATGACCATTCACAATATGGCCACCTGGATGATTGCCACCTGGGGCACCGAGCAAGCCAAAGAACAGTGGTGTCCTACACTTGTGA
>JABSOG010001084.1 GCA_013216025.1 Algicola sp.
AATGGCTAAAACCGGTAATGGTGGTTTTGGCCGTAGCCGCGCTAGGGCTGTTTGGTTATATCATATTTGGCCAAACCGGCGTTGCTAAAAATGATTATTACTTGTTGCCCAGTGTCGTTGCGCTGATATGGTCGCTGGTGGCTTGTGCGTTTTTGTTTACTTTTCCGTTCGTGCCCGAAAAGCCAGATAAGAGTATTGGGTTTTTTCGGCGTTGCGGTATTCGAATTCAACGGGGGTATTATCATATATTGTCTGTTTTTTGTTTGTTTGCCAGCCTTGCTTTGGTGCTGGTGACTTCTCGGGCTGTGGGGGTTTGGTTGGGGGATTTTGGGGGGTAGCGGATTTTTATAGATTGACCCTCTTTATGGTAGGAGCTGCGTCCCGCTGCGATACAAGGCGTAGCCTTGTCAAAAAAATGATTTCGCTGCGCAAAATATCGCGGCGGGACGCGGCTCCTACCTTGGATGTATCTCCGATATTTGATTAAACACCCACCTATTTACGTTTGTTCTTTTTACGCGGCTTTTTCTTCCCCCCGGGTTTATGACTCGTTGCCCTGAACCCTGCTTTGCTGCTCTTTTGGTTGATATAACCTTGTATATTATCCAGTTCTTGCTTGTCCTGATACTTTTCAGGCAGGACTTTTTTAAACTGATACAGTGTATAGTTGGCTTTTGTAAATTGTTTTAGTTTAACCAAAGTTACTATTGTGTTGCCAAGTGAGAGGATTGTATCGGGGTGTGTGGGTCCTAACAGTTCAAGTCTTAGCGACAACGCTTTTTGTTTATAGACCAGAGCTTGTTTGTTCTTATCCAAATGGCCATAACTAGTGCCAATATTGTTATAGCTTAGAGCCACACTCGGGTGTTTTTCCCCTAACAGTTCAAGCTGTAATTCCAATGCTTTATGATCAAATTCCAGAGATTGTTTGTGCAGACCTAAAGCACCATAACTAGTGCCAATATTATTGTAACTTTTGGTAACATTAAGGTGTTTTTCTCCTATCACTTCAAGCCATAGCGTCAGCGCCTTTTGTTGGAAAGTCAGGGCTTGAATATGTTGACCTAAATCACCATAACTAAGGCCTGTATTATTATAGCTTTGGGCAACATCCGAGTGTTTTTCCCCAAATAGTTCAAGCCTTAATTCAAGAGCTTTTTGCTCTAAATCCAATGCATTCTTAGGCTTGCCTAAAATACGCAGGATATTGCCGTAATCATTGAGAATATTAGCCCTAAGTAGTGTTTTTTCTGTTATTTGATGCGCATCCAACCAAACTAAAGCTCGTTGTAATAAATCATGACTTTGCTGATATTTTCCCAAATGCCAGTACGGATAGGCCTGCAACCAGATTAACCCGGCATTCTGCATCCACCCATACTTTTCGGCCAGCGCAGCCCAAGCTTCGAGATGATCCTGTTCGGCCTCAAAAGTAGGCAGGTCATTAAAATCTTGTCGCAGTTTTTTAAACCAATCAATCATCCGATCACAAATCAGCTGCCCCAACTCTGCATGCTCTTCAAGCGGCGATAGCGTCCGCTGGATTTGCTGTAACAACCGATGAATACTGTAACGCTGCCCATCATCACTGGCGGTAAGCAAGTGCAACTCCACCCCTAGACTCAGCGCATCAAGCAAATCCAACTCCGATATTTGCAGCAACTCAGCCATTAACGACAAACCCATTGATGAACTGGCACTCCAACTTAATAGCTGCAAGATTTGCCTGAGTTGAGGGTTACGGCTAATTTCACTTTCGGTGATTTGCAGGGTTAAAAACAGGTCTTGTGCATGGCCGGTAAAACTATCGATTTCTTGTGAGTTAGTCGCCTTTTTTAGGTTGTCTGCCAACATTTGCTGGTAATGGCTGAATTGGATGATCTTTCGGCTTTTTAAATAAGCGCCAGCAATTTCTATTGCCAGTGGCAAGTGACTTAATTCGTGGCAGATGGCCTCGGCAGCTGTCACTTCTTCTGGCGAGGTTTGCGTCTTGTCGCGGTCGGCTTCTTTAAATAGCAACTCTAGCGATTGCGCAGCGTCCAGCAATTCTAACTCTATGGTGTGGAAACCTTTGTGCGCAGTGCGGCTGGTGATTAACAGATGCGGATATGCATCGACGCTGGGTAAATACGGTTCGATTTTGTCTAGTTCATCGACGTTGTCGAAAATGACAAGGCAATCTGAGAAGGTGGTAATGCGCCTGATGGCGGCTTGTAATATGTCTTTATGTTCCGAGTGGGATGATATCCAATTGCCAGCTTTGGCTATGGCAATTAACTGCGGGCTGATTTCTTGGTCGGCGGTGATCCACATCACGCCTTTTGGGTATTCGTTTTTATAACGATAAGCATATTCTATTGCCAGTTGGGTTTTGCCCAAGCCGCCAATGCCTTTAAAGGCTGCGGCGTGGCCTATGCTGGTGCGATTGCCTGCGACCAATTGGTCGCGCAGTTGTAATAGTGCGCTTTCTCGGCCAACGACACCATCGCCTTTGGGTTTAAACGGCACATAAAAGACGTTGTTGTTTGGATCGAATTTGTGGCCCGCTGGCTTTTCAATGACCTTTTCAGCAGGTGAGACTTCGGGTTTGTCAATCAAGTCAGCCAACTGCGCCAACACATCGGGCAGGTCGCTGTGATCTTGATAACAAATGGTTTGC
>JABSOG010001085.1 GCA_013216025.1 Algicola sp.
CCCGTAAAGTACTCGTTAGTATACTGGCTGACTTGGGGATCACCGCCGAACAAGCGGTCAATGGCGAAGATGCGTTAAAAATGGTTCTGGCGGCGGCAGATGCAGCCATGCCGTATGACATGATCTTCATGGACTGGCGAATGCCGGGTATGGACGGTATTGAAACCACCAAACAAATCCACTCGTTGATGGCAGAAAATCCGCCCAACGTACTGATGGTGTCTGCCTATGACAAAGACGAAGCAAGATTGCAATTGGGCCAGACGCCGGTCAAACAATTTCTTGAAAAACCGGTCAGTCAAAAGGCCATTCTTGACGCCATAACGCTGGTACTGGCGGGCGATGGGGCAACTGAAGTTCAAATAGAGCAAGCGCAAGAGCACAGCGAAGAGGTCTTCGATTTTTCTACGTCTCACATCCTATTGGTAGAAGACAATGCCATTAACCGTCAGGTGGCGTTGGGTTTCTTGTACGATACCCAAGTTAAGATTGATATTGCCGAGAACGGTTTGATAGCGTTAGAAAAAATCAAGCAGCACAATTACGACCTAGTATTGATGGACATTCAAATGCCGGAAATGGACGGTATCACCGCTACCAAGGAAATCAGAAACACCCTTAAAATAATCGATTTACCTATTATCGCCATGACCGCTCATGCGATGCAGGCCGATGAACAAAGAAGCTTGGATTCGGGCATGAATGGACATATCAACAAACCCATCGATCCGGATGTTCTCAATCGTACTTTGGCCAACTATCTTGAAAACAACGTCAGTCTGTCAACTTCAACACCCGTTGACACTGATGATAAAGAGTCCTCTATACTTAAGCAGTTGGCACAGGTTAAAGGCCTGGATACCGCACAGGCACTGGCTAGAATGAAGGGTAAAACCGGCCTTTATCTGACACTGGTCAAAGACTTTGACACACAGCAGCGTTCATTGGATCAACAACTCAAAACAATGTTTGATAATCAACAATGGGACGAATTGTACCGCACCATACACTCGCTTAAATCCAATGCTGCCTATATCGGTGCCTTTGGTCTGTCACAACTGGGTGAAAAGCTCGAAACCGAATTGGGGCAAGCGCATTATGACGAACATATGCTGGCCCAACTGTGCAGTATGTTGGCGCCTCTACTGACCGACCTACAAAGCATTTTTGAGCAACACGCGACGGTCCAAAATGAAACGGTATTTTCAGCTGAACTACTCACCGACACGTTGAATATGATCTTGCCGTTGTTAGAGACTTCCTGCTTTTCGGCTGAAGATCACATGTCAACTCTCAGCGAACTGTGTGCAAACACCCAATTCGCCGCACAGGTGGCTGAGATTGTTGATTTGGTTGATGACATTGAATACGACAGCGCCTTTGAAAAAGCCAGTGATTTGCTGGAGGAGCTTGGCGCATACCAAGCGGCTGAATGACCTGAAAAACGCTTGATTTGAGGGGAACTCAGGTTAGCGATTTTGGCAAAAAACAAGGTCACCGTTTCTTGTCAATTGGTGTTCTGTGGGCTAAACTTTAAATTGCAATTATGGAAACACTTTATCCGTTATCAAAATACTCAAAATACGCAAAATCGATTGTTTATTTTTGTTTTGGCAGCTTCGGAGCACAACAATGAAAATCAAAATGAATAAAATAACCAAAGGCATCACACTGGCGCTGGTATCGACTAGCCTTTGTTTTGTCCCCCAAGCCATCTATGCGGCAGACAACGTGGTTGAACAGATTGTCATTACCGCCCAAAAAAGAAAGCAAAATGCCAGCGATGTGGGCATTGCTGTCACCGCATTTAGCGGTGAGCAAATGGCTGCGCTGGGCATTGATAACAGCCATGAGTTAATTGCTTTTACCCCAGGTGTCTCCCGAGCCGGTGATATCGGCGGTCAACGTTCAATCTTTAATATTCGTGGTGTGGTACAAAACGACTATGCCGATTTGGCTGAATCGCCAATTGCGGTATACATTGATGGTGGTTATTTGGCCAGTACCCAAGCACAGTCGTTTGGCCTTTTTGATATTGCCAGGGTCGAAATACTTAAAGGCCCGCAAGGGACCTTGTTTGGTCGCAATGCGACAGGCGGGTTGGTGAATACCATCACCGCCAAACCTACCGATGAAACTCAAGGGTATGCTGATTTGACCGTGGGCAATTTTCAACAGATTCGTCTGGAATTTGCCGCTTCAGGTGCATTGTCTACCGGAATCAGAGGGCGGTTTTCCGGTTTTACCAATCAGCAAGGTGAAATGCTGCAAAACATCTATGTCGATGGTGCTGCGCCAGATACCAGCGTCGGGGCCATTGGCGGCGGTGAAGACACCCTTAACGACGATTCAAAGGCCTTTCGTGGTCAACTTGAATTTGACATCGGCGAAGGTGGTACATTGTTGTTAAGTGCCAACTGGGCGGATGCAATAAAAAGTGAAGGGGCGTATCGCTCGATTAATACCACCGAAGTAAAAAATGCACAGGGCAGTGTGATTGACGTCATTTTTGCCACTGATGATCCCATGGGCTGCGATGCCATACAATCGGGCGCTTGTATTGACGGCAATGGTGATGGTGTCACCACTCGTCCGGTACAGGGCAGTGATTTTAACGGTAATTTAAATACCCCCGATCCCGGTCGACTGGTAGACAA
>JABSOG010001086.1 GCA_013216025.1 Algicola sp.
AATGTGCCAAGCACAACCACTTTTTAATTGAATCAACGGTATCACGGGCGTCAGACTTGATTGCGCCGTATTTGTTTATCGATTTAGTGCAGTATTGTTACTTCAAACTCAACCTGCGCGATAACGTGATTTTGGTTTACAGCTACGTTGGACCACAAGAACAGTATCATGCATTGATCGCCAAACTGGCGGCGTATGCCAACGCCAATGGCTATAGCTTAAACTTACTGTCATATGAGCGCTTGGAAACTGTCGAAGATATGGCGTTCAGCTCAACGCCATTGGGGGCATTGCAGCGGATCACCGACATTCAGTCGTTTTCGTTGGCGGGCGGCAAAAAACGCCGTTTACGCTCTGCTGTTAATAAATTTGTCTCGTTTGGCGATTGTCATACCGATGAGCACACCGTTGGCTCAGACCAAGCGCTAGACGACAGCATCATCGAAATGATAGACCTGTGGTGTGCTAAAAAGAGTCACGTTAATCCCACGGTTGCCGCGCTTAAAGAGCAACTACAAAGCGGCTCGCTTGATAGTCGTCATCGTGTATTTTTAACTTACTCGTGCAATGTGCTGCAAAGCGTGATTTTGATGACCTGGATGCCGGAAGGTTACCTGATGGACATGGAATTTTACGCCGAGGCTTCGCACCATGGCAGTCAAGAATTCACCATTGTCGAGATCATCAAACTGCTGGCTAGTGAAGGTAACAACATCTTCAGTCTGGGCGGAACGATTGGGCCAGAAATGGTTGAATCACCCAATCCAGACACCGCAACCCGAGAAGTATTACAGGGTTTACGCGAACGCGGCGATTTTGGTGCCGGTAACTGGCAGTTTAAAAACAAATTTGGACCCCAGAACCAAGCGTTCTATTTGTGTCAACCGGTTGGCGTCGAGACAGATATCTTTGATATTCTGATGATGATGTCTGATCCAAAACCGCTTGATGAGGCTGAAATTGATTTAGATAGCGTTTTGGCAGAGGCAGGTTTCAACCCGATTTTGGTTGATTCTAAAAACATTAAGTTTGATTTAATGACAGACTCTTGGGCGCAGTTGCACACCGATTATGTTCGCCAGCATGTGAGTGCTTTACAACAGCCAGTATCTAGTTCTGAACAAATGATTCAAAGCCTCAAACAAATAATACCGTTTGAGCATGTTTTGGCGGTTAAGTCGGGCAGGGCAGCAGAGGCGGTGTTCTACAAGAGCTTTGGCAACGGAAAAGGTTTGGCGATATGCAATTTGTTATTCCCGACCAATATATTCAGCCAATTGGGCGAAGGTTACACCCCGGTTGAATGTCCTGATGCGGCTGTGTTTGACGTCAATTCAACAAATGTGTTCAAGGGCAACCTTGATGTGATGAAATTGAGTGAGCATTTAAATGAAGCAAGCAAGATTGCTTATGTTTGCATCGAAACCAGCGTTAATGCCGCTGGCGGTTATGCGGTGTCTTTAGACAACCTCAAAACCATTAAAAAGCTGACTACCCCACACAACATACCGCTGGTAATGGACATCACCCGTATCGTCGAAAATGCCCATGTGATACAGCAACACGAAGCGGCATATGCCGGTTGGGCAGTATGGCAAATCGTCAAAGAAATTTGCGCGCAGGCCGATTGCATTACCGCAAGCCTGTGCAAAGACTTTGGCGTAACTGCGGGCGGCATTGTTGCCACCAATAACGAAGCTTTGTATCAAGCCATGCTCAATAAGGTCGATGCAGAAGAAGCGGCGTTAAACGACCAACAAATCAGCTTGATTGCCAACAACCTAGCCGACACCGCATCGATTGAAAGCCGAGTAAGTCAGCGTTTGGCCGTGGTCAAAAGCGTATGGACTGCGCTAGAAGCGGCCAAAGTGCCCGTGGTTAAACCGTCTGGCACACACAGCGTATTGATTGACGTGATGCAAATCGCCGAATTTGCCTCGCTACAACAGCCCTTGCCTTCATTCTTGGCCTGGTTGTACAGTCAAACCGGCGTTCGCGCAGGTGTTCACAGTGTTGGAATGCAAAAAAATACAGTGCTTAACGGCGCAGTGCGATTGGCCATTCCGGTGGGATTGACACTCGATGATGCCAAAGCAATTTCAGCCGTCATAATCAACGCGTTTAACGACAAACAGTCGATTAACGCGCTAGAAGTGATAGAAGCGTCAAAACAACAGTTTGGTGAATTGAAAACCACTTATCGTGTGACGGCTCCTGTGATCATCACTAATAAAAAGCCGAATGAACCGTTGGTAGAAAAGCCGAACAATGACATCGCCATTGTCGGTTTGGCAGGTCGATACCCCAAAGCCAACAACATGACTGAGTTTTGGGATAACCTCATCAACGACCGCGATTGCATCAGCGAAGTGAGCCGCGAACGATGGGATCACAACACCCTCAAAGGTGACGACAAACTTCGTCAAGGCGCCAAGTGGGGCGGCTTTATGGACGATGTCGACAAGTTCGACGCCGGGTTCTTCTCTATTGACGGCGAAACAGCCCAAAACATGACGCCAGAAGAGCGTTTGTTTATGCAAATTGCGTGGGAAACGCTAGAAGATGCCGGATATTCGCCACAATCGCTCATCGAGCAAAGTGGCGCAGAAAACATCGGCGTATTTGCCGGTGTGGTTTGGAGCCAGTATGAGGGTA
>JABSOG010001087.1 GCA_013216025.1 Algicola sp.
ACTACTGGCGCTCCTAACGGCACTCCTACGGTTAAGTTATTAAAACGATGGGTAGCACTTAAAATTGGAATGAACCTATCTTTTTTGAAACACAAACCCGGTATTGCGTGAAACAACGGTTTTGTTAACAATTTTATGCCATCACTCGCTTCATCATCGAATGGCAGTAATAGGTCAATCCGGCCCTGTTGCAGTTCCATTTTTCCCCGTCTAATCGGATATTTATTGAATATGATCTCAAAGCCTTGGTCGGTAAAAGTTTTGTCGATGTATTTGTATAACTTGCTTTTGTGGACATCGGTCTTTAAATCCATATGGGGCGGGTAATCGACGAGTCCGATGGTGAGCAATTTAGCCTGAGCAAATGTAGGTAATAGTACAGTTAGAAAAAGCGCTAGCTTCGATAGGGTCATTCTGTTATCACCGATTTTTCAATGGAGATGCTGACACCGCCACCAAAATCTTTCAGTGTCCAATTCTCCATGGTAAAACCTGTCATGTCGATGTTTGTCCATTGTGCGGGGTCTTTACCTTTATTTAAGGGATTGTTTCTCATGGCGCCATGACAATTTAAACAATATGGTTTCATTGGCAGGGGTGTGAATTGTCGGTAGGCGGGTTTACCGTTGAGTGTCGCATTGGCGTCATAATAAATGCGTGGTTCTTTTTGAATTTTATCCATTATTTCAACCTCCCATTCATCTGGGATGTTGGCTTTATTTCGGATGCTTTGGGTATGACGGGTGAATTTGATGGTTAAACCAATGCCTTTAATCGACAGTTTTCGCGATAACTGAAAGGCGAACGTGGCTGGAATTAAGCCTTTGAAACCAATTTCTGCATCATTGAGCAAAATGCGGTTATCTTCGAGTACTTCGACCATCGCCTGCAACAGCATTCTTTTGGCTCGGTGATCCAGGTCGGGGAAGGGTTGCCGATATTTCATATGGTAAGTGTTTTTTACGTTGGAGATGAAACTCTGGCCAAATAATTCGCCTTTATTACCACCTTTTTGATTGATCAGTGGTTGGTTTTTAAAGATATATTCCATCGATGACATGAATATGTTGGTAATGTCCTCGACCATACGTTTCATGGCCAAATCATTGGCTGATGCCAGACCTGAATAAAACACTAAGACTAAAGCAAACATTTTCGCTAGGTTTGTGCTCATTTATGGTTTTCCGGTAGGTATTCAGGTTGATTGCTGGGTGTGCCCGTTTAAATAGACTATAGCTCACTGGCCTGTAATGTACACCTAAGCCAACGAGATAGTAATAGGCAAGAAAATGAAAATTAGGCGGTTGATAACCACTAAAACATCGCCCCATAAACAGACCTTTTAAGCCAATGTGGTTATTCGTTATTCAAATTTAAGTATTTGATATCTAATCATAAATATATTTATCATCTAAATATCATTAACCATGATTTGCCTTGCTGAGCGGTAGGTGCAACTGTAAACTCAATGGATACAAAAACCGTCCCTTGTTAAGCACAACTTCTAAAAACAGCGAACCCCCAAAACATGAATATTCTGCACTTAGTAAAAACCTTAAAAGCTGAAAATGTCCGACTCGATGTCGATGCTGAGCGGCTGTTGTGTTACTTACCGGATGATGGTTATCAAATGCCCAAGGCATTGCAGTTGGCAATAAAGAATAATAAAGCATCGCTCATTCAATTTTTACGAGACGTTAAAAAAACCGCGTCAAAATCGGCGGATATTTTCCCGGTGCAGCGCAATCAAGCGGGTTATTTATTGTCTTCGCAGCAAGAACGTTTGTGGTTTATTGACCAGCTCGAACAAGGGTTAGACTATACCTACAATAATGTCGGTACGGTACATTTTGAGGGTAAGTTAGACGCGGCATTGTTAGAACGCTGTTTTAACGCGGTGGTGGCGCGTCATGAAAGCTTGCGCACCCGGTTTTTTTCAGTTGACAGCAAACCTCTGCAAGCCATTGATGAGCAGGTGGTCATTGAGTTGCCTGTCGTTGATATTTCGCAAAGTTCGGATATTTTGGACGATGAAGTACAGCAATACCTCAATTTACAGGAACAAACGCACGCCAAACACCTTTTTGACTTGGCCGAGGGACGGTTGCTTAAAATCACTCTGCTTAAGCTCAGTGATGTTGAGCATGTGTTGCTGCTCAATATTCACCATATTATCTCTGATGGTTGGTCGGTAAGGGTGTTGTTTGAAGAGCTGACAGCATTCTATAAAGCGTTTTCGAATGCGCCACACAATGGCGAATTACCACTGACGCCTTTGTCTTTGCAGTATCTCGATTACGCCGCATGGCAACGACAGCGCACCAAACACGGCGACTTTAAGCCGCATTTGCAGTATTGGCAAAAACAGCTAGCCGACATGCCCGCGATGCTCGAACTGGCGACCGATTACCCTCGTCCTGCGGTGCAGGATTTTCGTGGCTGTTCGGCCAAATTCGAAATATCTAAGGTACTGCACGACAAACTCCACACCTTGAGTGTGCAAAATGGCGCAACCTTGTTTATGACGTTGCTCAGCGGTTTTAATATTCTGTTGTGGCGTTACACCCAACAAACCGACTTGCTGGTTGGCACGCCCATTGCCAACCGTAATAAAGCCGAGCTAGAAGGATTGATTGGCTTTTTTGTCAATACCC
>JABSOG010001088.1 GCA_013216025.1 Algicola sp.
CGGTATGGTCGGCAACGAGATTAACAATGCCAATTTCGACCATTTTTGGATGGGTGTTATGAACAGCCCCGGGCTGTTTCATGCGTTCCTTGATGAATCTGGCAACGTCCGCTTTGCCCTGTAGGCCACAAGCTTCGCCGTTGATTTTGATGTTTGGAGAAGAATAAAAAGTGTGCCTTTTGCCCGATTTACTGCTCATGATTGTACCCATATCACCACAAACATAACCAACGCCGTAAGGTTTTTCCACCGACTCTCCATCTTCGTGTGATGCGCCATCATTGTGCCCCCATTCATGGGCAAATAGGTAGTCTTTGTAACCTCGATTGCAGCGTACGCTGACCCTTATCACGCTAACTACGCCGCCAACTTGGCTATAACCACATAAACCTCGTCTTTGCACTGCACTCAATACGGTGACGTAATCAACGCCAAATCGGTCGATGACCGCGTCTATCGCCGATGACCTTCTGAGCTGATACAAATAGCGTCTCATTGAGGCGTGTTTGTCGTGCCACAAAGGGCTTGGTTCGAAAAATGCAATGCGCCGTTGTAAATCAATACCTGAGGCTCGCAATGCTTCGTTGGCCACAGCGAGCCTGCGCACCATCAAGGCATGAAGCTCACCTTTGCTGTTGTGTTTGAGTGCTGCCGTGGTATAAAAAACACCAATATCAACTGTCTCGACGGCTTTACAAAAGTGTGCAAAGGGCAGTAATAGAAACAACAATTTCAATGATAAGCACATAACTTTCAACCACATAACAGCACACCTTTTTTACTTCAATGCTTTTGCTTTGCTGTTTACATGCATCAGCAATACCAAGGTGTATCTGGTTGTTTATATGAAAGAAAGTTATATTTACCGAGTATTAATAAAGGGAGTTCGCAAGATGAACTGCAATTTGCGATTTTTTAAAGTCACTGTACTACGACACTTTAGCCATTAAATGGGCATCGACGTATCCGCCATTGCGAAAAGCAAAGGCTTTGGCCGTGCCCTCTAAGACAAAACCATGCTTTTCGTAAAGTGCTATTGCGCCAAGGTTGTCGGTAAACACTTCGAGTTCAAGCCTTTGAATGTTTAGCCAGTTATTGGCCAGTTCAATCAAAGCTTTTAATAGTTTACCGCCAATCCCTTTACCTTGAAATTGTTCGCTGACTGCCATGCCCAAAGTCGCCGCATGTTTTCTTCTTGGCGAATCATAATTTTGCATGGCAATTTCGCCGACGACTTGACCATCGATTTCAGCCACCAAAGAGTAAAAATTAGTGGGCCGCTCTTCAAATTGCTTTAGCCATTTATCTGAACAACTGTAAGGCAAATCGGTCGTGAATGCGAAGCAACTAGGCTGCTCGTATAATGCTTGAATTGATTTGATATCGGCTTTTTCACAATGCCTGATGATGATTTCCATATTTACTCCGTGGTATTTGGTTGGGTTGCGAATAATAGCAGATTATGGGCAATGCGAGAATCATCGCCGTTGTTATTGTATTTTTAGGACAAAAACCTAGATGTATCACAAACGATACATCGTATCATTAATGATACGGAACCAATTGATATCCTGTTAGTTCAATTGTGACCTCGACACCCTCGTTAAGTTATATAACCTCTTGTTTTAGAATATTTTAATCTTACATTTATGCTCAAAAAACAGCCTCTTTACAGAATAAAGGCTATACTTATATACAGTATTTAAATTCACCTAAATTATAGTTTTTTATAATAAGGAGCATAATTATGGACCTTAACCAGACCAATATCGTTGAATGTATAATCGACCCTGATCGGGAAGACAACAATGAAGCACTTGGCAAGAAAATCACCCTTTTGGCCGCTCACATCAATGCCGCGATGTACAGGTTCCTAAAATTAATTTCTGAATTTGATCGACGCAAAGGATGGAATACTGGAGGCGTACGCTCTTGTGCGCATTGGTTGAATTGGAAATGTGGAATTGACGATAACGCCGCCCGAGAAAGAGTGCGGATTGCCCGCTGTCTTGATGGTTTGCCTCTAATCAACAAAGCCTTTGAGCGTGGTGAAATCAGTTATTCTAAAGTGCGTGCCATAACCCGGGTGGCGACAGATGAGAACGAAGATTATTTTTTGATGATTGCCGAACACGGTACGGCCAGCCACATTGAAAAACTGGTGCGTAAATACCAGTTGGTGGTGAAAAATCAAAATCGTCAACCGCAAGTAGACGAGTACGAAGAACGTATGTTGGTCACTTATCAGGATGATGACGGAATGTGGGAGATTCGCGCCAGACTACCTCAGGTAGAGGGCGGCTTAGTAGTCAAAGCTATTGAAGAGATTGTAAGACAACAAAACAAACCGCTGCCGGCTCCTGTTTGTACCGGAACAAATGTTTCCGCGGAAACATTTGTTGATGAACCCGAATTAATCGAAACCGCTACTTTTCCACAAAGACGCGCCGATGCGTTATGTGCCATGTCTGAACATTACATCGCCAGTGCCTCTACTGATGAAGACGGTGGTCTCAAATCTCTGGCAGGCCATGAACGTTGTCAGGTGGTGCTGCACCTTGATGTCGAAACTCTAAAACAAGCCCACAATTGCGAACATAATGCCGCTGAAAACTGTACTTGTGAGCATCACGGGCCACTTAACAGACC
>JABSOG010000108.1 GCA_013216025.1 Algicola sp.
CTACGCAACCACTGGTAACTATGTAGCAACGCTAACAGTCACCGATAACGACACTTTGCAAGGCACCAGCACAGCAAATGTGTCTATCACGAGTGAGCCTCCAGTGGGCTACTGCGCTGCATCGGGTAACACTGGTTATGAGTGGATTGCCAGCGTCGTATCAGGCAGCTTCTCTCATGCCAGCGCTAAAGAAGGTTATGCCGACAACTCAGGTTTAATTATTCCATTACTCGAAGGTAGTAACAGCTTCAACTTGACCGCAGGTGGCAACTACTCCGAACATTGGGCTGCATGGATTGACTTCAATAACGATGGTGTTTTTGACAGCAGCGAAAAAGTACTGACCGGCGTGTCTGGTAAAGATACTGTCGCTGGCGACATCACCATTCCAGCGGGTTACGAAGGCCAGACCTTGCGCCTACGTATCGCAATGAAATATGGCAGCGAAGCAAGCTCAGCTTGTGGTGCAGTCGGCGATGGCGAAGTTGAAGATTACACAGTTTCAATCTCAGCTGGTACTGGCGGTGGTGGTGGTGGCAACAGTAATGTGCCTGACGCTTGTGCTACTCAATCACCAGTGACAGACGCTCGTTTAGAAGACGGCGTGCCAGTATGTTTGGGTCAAGCAAGCACCATTTGGATGAGCATGGCAGACGTTAACGCGTTCCAAAGCGTCGCTATTACCACGGCGCATGGTACAGGCAATTTAGATGTGTTCTACAAAAATGGCGGCTGGCCTAGCGAGAGCGACAACCACGGTTCGTCGACGGGCAGCACCAACGCCGAGTGCATTTACTTAACCAATGCTTCGCAATATTGGTCTTACTTGAAAGTAACGGGTAGTGCCAGTGGCGCTACGATCATTGCTGATTTTGATACGGCGGGATGTCGATAGTCATTAATCAAAAATTTTAAAACCAACAAACCCAAAAATGCCGCTTAACAGCGGCATTTTTTTTGGCTTAACTCTGACCTCCTTACTCTTGCCCCTTACTCCTGGAACTCCAACTCAATCGCGGTGCAGCCTTTTTTACAGTAGATACCCGGTGTCTTGCTGCCAGGTTTTTTCGATGGCCCAATCATTTCTAACGGTTTATTACACTCAGTGCACATCACCATTTTTCCCCGGCACAGGTCTTTGATGATATTGCGTTGGTTGTTAAAGTTTTTGGCGGCAGATTTGTTGACGTCGGTGAAATCAGGTTTGCTCATAAAAAGGCCTTACTTTCAATGCTGTGGGTTGATTGCGCGGGATTATAACTTGGCTGGTGCTAAGTCGAAAGCATTTTTAACAACCCTCTCGACTCACCTAACTCAACTTCCCACTAAACACCCATTCTCTATGGCTGACAACTTTCAGGTCTAGCAATAGCCTGAGCACCAAAAAGACTGTCCAATTGGGTTAAATCATCGCAAAGAATCGAATTATTGCCAACAAGATTGACCGATGTCAGTTTTGCTAAATCAAATAACTTGTCAACTCTAGTAATAGCGTTGTTGGCCAAATTTAAAGAAGACAAGTTCATCAAGTTCTGCAAAGGTGATATGTATAGAATGTCTTGTGATTGGCAATCTAGTGAGGTAATTTCACCTACCGTTGTCCAACCATTTTGGGTCGCGGTATCAAGCATGCATTTTTTTAAGTTCTCATCAAAAAAATTAATTAATTCTATCGGCATATCAGGCGTAGCAACACAATCTGACGAGACTCTGATATCACTGTTCGTCAACGTGTTAACTAATAAATCGAGGCTAATGCAAGTAATATTATTTACCACCAAATCTAGATAATTTATATTTATTAGTGTGATTAAAGGCGTTACATCTTCAATTTGATTAACCGCTAAACCAAGGAAAGTTAATGATGTTAGCTGGCTAAGCGCACTGACGTCGACTATCGCATTTGACTTCAAATTAAGACGGGTTAAAGCCGTAAGTCTTTCAAGGGGAGATATATCTACGATTGTACTGTCTCTTAACTCAAGCTCAGATAAAGATGTTAATTCGCTAAGCGCTGAAATATCTGTCACGTTATTATAATTGGCCCATAATCGAGTCAATAGGGTCAGCCCGGCAAGTGCTGTTATATCACTAACCTCATTACTTTGGAGGTCAATAGACGTCAACAAGGTCAATCCGCTAAGTGGTGTTATATCACTAATATTATTAGTATTCATCCAAACAGACGATAACAAGGTTAATCCCGCTAGAGGTGTTATATCTGTAATCAAATTGTCATTGAGTTCAAGAGTTTCTAAGGCGGTTAAATGCGTTAAAAAAGAGGTATCGGTAATTTCATTTTCATTTAGTTTGAGTGTCGATAGCGAAGTTAAACCGCCTAATGGCGTGGTATCACCAATGATATTTCGGCTCAAGTCTAGTGTTTTCAAAGACGTTAAATTACCTATCAAGCTAATATCTAGCGCGCCAATACCCACCCAGCCCCGAACACCAGCGTGCCTAGCTGTTAGTGATGTTAACTGAGTGAGTTGGCCAATATCAATGCCTGACGTTAAAGGGTTTCCAGATAAATCCAATATTCTTAAAGAGGATATATTAAAAAGGGGAGAAATATCAGACACTTTATTGTTAGGTATAATCAGCTCTTGCAATGACGTTAAACCGATTAATGGGGTTAAATCTGAAATGTCGTTGAATTGAACATAGGATATGGGCAAGTGCGCTACACCAAATTCAAGCCTAACTAATTGGTGTAAATTAGCCAAAACAGATATATCTGTAATTTCGCCACCATTGATGGTCAGTGTCTTTAACGATATTAATGCGCCCAATGGTGTCAAATCTGGCTTGTTAAGCGTTCTTATCACCAATTCAGTCAATGATATGAACTGTTCTATTCCTGATAAATAAAAGACATTTTTTGCGCAAGTTAATTGGCTAACTTGACTGATATTTGTATGACCTTCTGCGGCAGCTGAGTCGATGATGCATTCTTTGAGTCTATCACTGGCAACAACCACCTCACTGATGAGTAAATCGGGATTAGTGGTGATATGGGTCATATCAACAACCACCGCACCATCTGAATCGGTTACGGTTAACTCAAATGTCAGCACTTCGCTACTGTCTACGTTGGGTGCTGTAAAGGTGGTTACTAAACTGTTGTTATCAGCTAGTGTGACTGCTGTTCCGGCTGTTTGTTGCCATTGAGCGCTCACGATATTACCGTCGGTATCAGATGCGCCACCGGTCAGCGTGATCACCACATTTTCAAAGCGATTTTGATCATCACCGGCTTCAACCACAGGAAACTCATTCACTTTATTGACATTGACACTCACGGTGTCGGTAGCCGCTGCGCCATCATTGTCAGTCGCCGTGAGTTCAAATGTTAGCGTTGCATTGGCTACTACGTCCGGCGCGATGAAAGTTGCAGTCGCTGTATCTGCATTGCTTAGCGTAACGCTGAGGCCTTGGGTTTGATGCCACAAATAACTGAGCACACTACCATCAGTGTCTGTTGCACTACCGACTAATGTGACAAGGAGTTGTTCATCAATATTTTGATCATCACCGGCATTGGTATTAGGTGCCACATTGGGGGCTGGGGCGGGGACTGGGGTGGGGACTGGATTAATGACTGAATCACTAGTGCCGCCGCCTCCACAAGCCGCTAACGTGAGCACAAAAAAAACAAAACAAATTGCCTTACAACTAGACTTTACAAACATAATATTCCTTAATTACATCATTTTGGTTTAATAATTTTCGGCAGTATATCAAAAACGAAGTCATAAGGGGGCATAGATATACGCCCCCTCAATTGTGGCAGATAAAAAATTACTCTTTCAAAACCCCCGCCTCGAACAGTTTTTTCTTCAAATCATCAACGTCTTTCATTAATTTGGCGACCAGCATAAACGCTATAAGTCCAAATATACCCAGTGCTTCCATCTTGTTTCTCCTTTTACTTGTTAACCGAGACATCGGCTTTGTATACGTCAAAATTCAGTTTTTCTAGTGGTTGACCCCAAATGATATTACCGATGGAGATCAACGCAATAATTTGAAAGTAGACACTCATCATCACATGTTCATAAGCCTTCAATTCATACACATCACCTGCTGCTGTATAGATAAAAAACAGGCTCATCACAAGACTCAAATAAGCGAGCGTGCGGCTGACCATCTCGACTTGTCGTGAACGGTCTTCATAAGACTGGTGCGGGTTGAGTTTTTTACCGTGCAGGTTAAACCTGACAATCAACACGAACAAACCATTGCAAACAAAAAGGGTAAAGGCCCTAACCACGGTATCACCACCCCAAACCAACTTAAAGTCGTTCCAGTAAAGGTCTAATACAATGGTCGCAAAAAACAACGCCACAACGGCAAAAATAAGGGCAGGTGATACATGGTCAAACAAGCGTCTGCGGCTCAATTCGGCTTTACGCTGGGTGTTGGCATTGACCTTACGCATCAATTTCATTTGCCCGAACTCAGAAAGCTCCAGCCACATCATCGGCATAAACTGAACCATACCAAACATCACCGGAAAAGACTCATTCACACCACCGCCATAGGTATGGCTCCGCCAGACATCACCTGCTATAAGCAGCAAGCCAACCAGCAACAAAAAGTGATTTAACAGCTGATATCGTCGATGGCTTTTTTTGTAACAGCCAACGTCTTGGGGATATAACTTTGGATACTCCGATGGCGGATAGTGGGTGACCACATGACGCATTCGAGCCAAAATCTTGCTGGGCAAATAGTACGAAACCAAAATCAGTTGGCATAAAAATACCAGATAAAACAAAATGTTGTCCTGCATGTCTGTCTCCTTAAAGAGTTTTATTATTCATCACACTGGTGAAGCCAATTCGAATTTCTGAATCGGTCACGCCCGATGTTTTGAATTCAGCAATCAACTTACTCAGTTTGGTTAATACCCACTCGTTCAAATCAAACGAACAATTCACCTTGGCGTCAGGATGGACAAATGTGCCCCGATATCCCTTAGTTTGAATAACTGAATCTCGTTCAAGTAAACGATAGGCCTTAGCCACGGTTTTATTGTTCAAATCCAAATCATTGGCCAGCTGCCGAATAGACGGCAAAGGGGCACCAGGCGCAATCTGCTCACTCAGCACAGCCTGTTTGACTTGTTCCATCAATTGGGTAAATAGCGGGGTTGACCCCTCAATATCAATGACAATTTCCACTACTGCCTCCTACTTTAGCTTCGGTTTAGGTGATTGTTTAGGTTGACCCAGTTGAACCACTTGTACTGATGGTACACTAGGTTCAACTGGGTCACAAGTTATTTTTTAAGCACAATAAAGACCAACAGTGGTGGTGAGGGCATGTCGCAACGACAAAAAGATCAGGTTTATTTGATGAACAAAGAAGTGCGTGACAAGTGCAATAGGCCAAATTGGATTTGTTGGTTGCGCAGGATAATAATGATACTGAGGCCGCCGAAAAGGCTGAGGGAGTAATCAAAGATACTTGTAAATAGCGCTATATAATTCGCCGTAGGGTGAGCACAAAAAATAATTCACACATTTATTCATCATTTCCAGCTACTTTTTCAGAGGTTGAAACCTAGGCTTTATCTCAATCAAATACCGACTAAGAACCACCGTAACACCGGGCTTTTACGCCAATATGGGTCATCCACAAACTTATCCCACTGACACACCGAATTAACCAAAACCAGCGAAAAACCCACTAAATCGCCAAAAAAACCAATTGACAACGCTGTCATCTATCTTTATCTTAACAATCATCTTACAAATTGCTGTGCTGTCACGGTGGTTTTTAACCTGTTTTCAGGAGCTTGCATTTAAATGTCTCAAACGACGGTCGACATCGTGATTTTTGGTGGTGGTGGTGATTTATCACTGCGTAAATTGATGCCTGCGCTTTATCGTGCACACGTCAATCAAGAGCTAGACAAATCGATTCGTATCATCGCCACATTGCGTTCCGTCTCTAATTCAGCAGACAACGGACGAGACGAGTTTGTAAATCGCATAAAACAGGCGCTGCAAAAACACTTACAGGCGCAGGAATTTAATCCTGGCCATTGGCAAGCATTCAGCGAACGACTTTGCGTTGTCGGATTGGACATTGTTGACACTAATAAAGGCTGGCCTGAACTCTCTGCCCTATTAAGTCTATCCGACAACACTCCTTTATTTTATTTTGCCCTGCCGCCAAGCGTGTATGGCACGGCTTGTGAAAATCTGGCAGAGCACAATTTAATCCACCCAGATGCTCGGGTCGTTCTCGAAAAACCGATTGGTTATGACCGTGAATCTGCCGAGCAAATTAACAATAAAGTGGGCGAGTACTTCCCCGAAGCCAATATCTACCGCATCGATCATTACCTAGGTAAAGAAACCGTACAAAACCTGATGGTGCTGCGCTTTTCGAACTACCTGTTTGAACAATTATGGGACAGCAAAAGCATCGACCACGTTCAAATCACCCTGTCTGAAACCGTTGGCCTTGAAGGTCGCGCCGGATTTTATGACAACGCGGGTGCCGTGCGAGACATGGTGCAAAATCACCTGTTGCAACTGTTGTGTCTGGTGGCCATGGAACCTGCCAGTAAACTCTGCGCCAAAGAGATTCGTGCCGAAAAAATCAAAGTACTCAATGCCTTACGCCCCTTAACCGGCGATGATATTAAACAAAACACGGTCCGTGGTCAATATGGTTTTGGTGTCGTCAGTGGCTGTGAGCAACGCGGTTATCTTGACGAATTGGGTAACCCAACCAGCACAACCGAAACCTTTGTGGCGATCAGAGCCCATATCGACAACTGGCGCTGGGCTGGCGTGCCGTTTTATCTGCGCACCGGCAAGTGTTTGCAACAACGCTATTCAGAGATTGTGATCCAATATAAACCCGTCTCTCATCGAGTATTTTGTGAGGATGCAGGTGAGCTTTGTTCCAACCGATTGGTGGTGCGGCTGCAACCAGACGAAAATATTCAGTTAGAGTTGATGACCAAAGATCTAGAGCGCACCGACGTTCATCTGCAAAAAATGAGTCTTAACCTTAACGAAGGTAGCAAGCAACCTAGCAATATTCGCGATGCTTACAAACGCATTTTGCTAGATGCCGTACGTGGCGATTCAACCTTGTTTACCCACCGTGACGAAGTAGATGCCTCGTGGAAATGGCTCGACCCTATGCTGGACTACTGGCAAAAAAGTAAAGATTCACCGGTCGAATATTCTGCTGGCACTTGGGGACCGACCGAGGCCGATCAACTACTTAAAAAAGATGGTGCTATTTGGCGTAACCCCAAAAATGGGGAGCAAAGCCAATGACTGAACCTATAATTGCAACAGTGAACAAAGTTAACGAACGATTTTACCGTAACCGCGAAAACCTATTTGAATCACTGACGGACTTTTGTCAACAAACGTTAGAGAAGGCCTGCGTCGAAAACGGCAATGCCAGCTTTATGGTCAGCGGCGGCTCTACCCCTGCCCCACTGTACCAGCGTTTATCAAGGCGCGTGATGTCTTGGCAAAAAATAGATGTGGCCTTGGTAGACGAGCGTTGGGTTGAACCCGACGACGAAAACTCTAATCAACGTTTCATCAAAAATACCCTGTTGCAGCACAACGCATCCGATGTTCGTTTCACCGGCCTCAAAACCTCACAGCCCAGTGCTGAACAGGGCTTGTCTGATGCCACCAAAGACTATGAATCACTGCCAAACCCGTGGGATTTAACCATTTTGGGCATGGGTGCCGATGGCCATACCGCATCTATTTTCCCGGATGCTCAGGGTACAGAAGAGGCACTTCGTGAAGATCACGAGCAAATTCTCGCCGCAATCATTGCTAACCCCAGTGAAGTGACCGGCGACAACTTAGAACGGATGACCCTATCACACCACGGTTTGATGAAATCTAAACGCATTGTTTTGCTGATCACCGGCGAAGAAAAACTCGACGTATACCGTCAAGCCCTGAACGAACCCGATCATAACAAAATGCCCATCAGTGCTGTATTACAACAAAATCAGGTGCCTTTGCACGTATTCTGGGCGCCTTAATCGGCTCAGCTCTTTATTAGGACCTCTTTAAATAGGAAAAAGGCACCATGCAGCCAAAAGTCATTGAGATCACAAACCGCATCATCGAGCGCAGCCAAGACAATCGCCAGCGTTACCTTGGGCGGATTAAACAAGCAGGTAAATCTCGCCGGGCCAGAACCACCCTGCCCTGCGGCAACCTTGCCCACGGTTTTGCAGCCTGTTCATCAAGCAACAAATCAGATTTGACAGGCTCAGAAAAAGCCAACGTGGCCATTGTTTCAGCGTATAACGACATGCTTAGCGCCCACCAGCCGTATCAAGACTATCCAAAACGAATCAAAGCCGCCATCGAAGCGAATGGTGGCGTTGCCCAGTTTGCCGGTGGAGTGCCTGCCATGTGTGACGGTATCACCCAAGGTGAAGCGGGTATGGAACTGTCATTGTTCAGCCGCGATGTTATTGCACTCTCAACCGCTGTTGCGTTATCGCATAACATGTTCGACGGTACTTTATATTTGGGTATTTGCGACAAAATCGTCCCGGGTTTACTCATTGGCGCTTTGTCTTTTGGCCACTTGCCCGCATTGTTTATCCCCGCAGGACCAATGCAAAGCGGTTTGCCCAATGCCGAAAAAGCCCGCATCAGGCAGTTATTTGCCGAGGGAAAAGTGGGTAGAGAAGAACTGTTAAAAGCCGAGTCAGCCTCTTATCACAGCGCCGGTACTTGCACTTTTTACGGCACTGCCAACAGCAATCAAATGTTATTGGAGATCATGGGATTGCAGTTGCCAGGGTCGTCTTTTGTTAATCCGGGCACTGAGTTGCGAGACCAATTAACCGAATACGCTGCCCAACAGGTACTCAAATTCACCAGCGCCGGTGACGATTATCGTCCGCTCGGTCAAATGGTCGATGAACGTGCCATCGTTAACGGCATTGTCGGCTTGTTAGCTACCGGCGGTTCGACCAATCAAACACTGCATTTGGTGGCCATTGCCAACGCAGCGGGGATCAGCATTACCATGGATGACTTCTCTGAGCTGTCAGAAATCGTGCCGGTGATCAGCCAAATCTACCCTAACGGTCTGGCCGACATCAACCGCTTTCATGCGGTTGGCGGAATGCCTTATTTGGTCAGCACCCTGCTCGAAAATGGTTACTTGCATGAAAACGTCAAAACCATATCTGACAACAACAGCCTGACAGATTATTGCTTGGATCCTCAATTAACAAATAAAGAGTTAAGCGAAGTCGGCTTGACATGGGTCAAAGCCACCGACTGCTCACTCGATCACAATGTACTGCGCTGTGCCAAAGAACCGTTCAGTTACAGCGGCGGGTTAAAAGCCGTTAAAGGCAACATTGGTAACGCCATTGTTAAAACCTCGGCAGTAAAAGATCAGCATCGAATTATAGAAGCCCCAGCCCGAGTATTCGACTCTCAGCAGCAGTTCAATCAGGCGTTTAAAGCCGGAGAATTACACCGAGATTTCATTGCCGTAGTCCGTTTTCAAGGCCCCAAGGCCAACGGTATGCCAGAGCTACACAAATTAATGACCCCGCTAGGCGTGTTGCAAGACAAAGGATTTAAAGTCGCCGTGGTGACCGATGGCCGAATGTCTGGTGCCTCGGGCAAAGTACCGGCAGCCATACACTTAACCCCCGAATGCACTAACGGCGGTTTGATTGGCAAGGTGCAAGACGGCGACATTATTCGCCTTGATACCACTTGCGGCGACTTGAGTTTATTGGTCGATGAGGCCGAAATTTTAGCGCGAACAATGGCCATCAACAGCGACGACGATAGCCAGTTTGGTACCGGACGAGAACTGTTTTCAATCTTTAGAAACAACGTCAGCGACGCACAATCTGGCGCTTGCGTACTCGGCTCACTAGGCCAAGCATAAGCCCCCCCCTATATATAAGCAGAAAGGCAGAAAGGCAGGAATAGACATGACTCTAGACATCAAACACATAATGGATATTAGCCCGGTGATGCCGGTGCTGGTGATCAAAAACGTCGAACACGCCGTGCCACTGGCACAGGCATTATTTCGTGGTGGCCTTAAGGTACTGGAGATCACCCTTCGAACCCAAGCCGCCCTTGAAGCCATCACGCTTATCCGCGAACACTTGCCCGATGCCATTGTTGGCGCGGGCACCGTAATAGACGCCGAAACCTTAATGGCCGCCGAACAAGCTGGAGCATCATTTTTTGTCAGTCCCGGTGCAACCGACTCTTTATTAAAAGCCGCCCAGTATTCATCAAAACCGTTGCTGCCCGGTGTTGCTACGCCCGGCGAAGCCATGAAATTGTACGAGCAAGGTTACAGCGCATTGAAATTCTTCCCGGCAGAAGCCGCAGGCGGTGTTGCGATGTTAAAAGCGATTGGTGGCCCGCTGCCGCAGCTCGATTTTTGCCCCACTGGCGGCATCAATCCCGACAACGCAGCAGACTATTTGGCAGTGCCCAGCGTACGCTGTGTCGGCGGTTCGTGGATGGCCCCAGACAACCTAATTCAAAGCCAAAATTGGCCAGCCATTGAAGCCTTGGCCCGCGCGGCCTCTGAACTCAATAAACTCTAAACAGGACTCTTCCCATGACCATCAGAATAGCAATAAACGGATACGGCAGGATCGGCAGAAACATTTTACGGGCACTGTACGAATCAAATTTTCGCAGCCAAATGCAAATTGTCGCGATCAACGATTTGGCCGAAACCAAACTCATCACCCACCTCACCCAATATGATTCGGTGCACGGGCGATTTAATGCCGATGTCAGCTCAACCGACAGCCAACTGATGGTCAACGGCGATGTGATAGAACTGTGTCAGCAACGAGACCCCAAAGACCTGCCATGGAGAGCACTCGACATTGACGTAGTACTCGAATGCACCGGCTTTTTCACCCAAAGAGCAAGCGCTCAAGCCCACATTGACGCGGGCGCCGCCAAAGTCATCATATCGGCACCGGGCAAAGACATGGACGCCACCGTGGTTTTTGGTGTCAACGACAGCGAATTAACGGCAGAGCATCAAATCATCTCAAATGCCTCGTGCACCACCAACTGCTTGGCTCCAGTGGCCAGCGTATTGAACGATTTAGTGGGCATAGAAACCGGCAGCATGACCACCATTCATGCGGTCACTTCTGATCAAAGCATCACAGATGTTAACCACAGCGACCTTTATCGTGCGCGTTGTGCCTCATTGTCGATGATCCCAACCAAAACCGGTGCAGCCAAAGCGGTTGCTTTGGTGTTGCCAGAGCTTGAAGGAAAGTTGGATGGTATGGCTGTACGAGTGCCAACAATTAACGTATCAGTGATCGATTTGACGTTTTATGCAGAGCGCGCAACCACAGTTGAAGAAGTCAATAAAGCGATGGAAGCCGCGTCAAAGCGCAATCCACAAGTGTTGGGTTACACCGAATTGCCATTAGTATCCATTGATTTTAACCACAATAGTGCCTCGGCCACGTTTGATGCGTCGCAGACTCGGGTTAATGGTCGTTTGGTGAAAGTCATGGCGTGGTATGACAACGAATGGGGTTTTGCAAACCGTATGCTCGATAACGCACAGGCTTTAATGACTGTTGCTGCTGTGCCTTCAGAGGCGGCGGCTTAAATCCTCTATACAGCCGCTTGAACGATGGGTTACCCTCAATCCCTGACGGGCAACCCATCCTGAGTAAGATAAATACAACTTGTTTTGATGTCCCAAGTTTATTTACTCACTTGAACGTTGCCGCTCAAACCTTTGGCCTGACTCAATTCGATGATCTCGACGTGGGCATTGGCTGGCAACATATATTTCACGCCATCTGAGCCATATTTGGCGACGAAATTGCCGATACTTTCACCGTTGCACTTCACATTGTCTTGAACGAAGTTACTACTCCAACCCGAACCTTTAATTTCATGTAGCATCGCCACTTTACTGCCGTTGGCAGCGGTCACGCACAATTGGGTAGCGGTTGATTTATCAAGTCCGCTCACTTGGGCTGCATTTGCAGTGGCTGCCAAAGACAAGCCGATTACGGTTAAAACTAACGCTGTTTTAGTGGTTTTCATGATAAATCTCCAAAATCAAATAAGGGTTGGTGTTAAATGCTCTGTTGTTTGTTTACGCTTCAAATCATAAAACAAAAGGCTCGTCAAGGTGTTTGATAAATAATTCAGAATGTAAATGAGTTTAACGGCACTCGTCGATTGGTTGTTTTTTGTACATCTCAACCCCTTGTTTTTAAGTGCCTTTTTATTTGGCGCTCATGTCGGTAATATCCCGCAACACATATTTAATTACATTTATACTCGGTTTAATCGCATAAAAACCCACAAAACACCTTCGTTAAAGTTATTTGATTGTCATAAAGTTGAAATATACCCGGCGTAAACTACGCTGCAATTAACAGATTCAGCCAACTTTATTAAGGTAAGCAGCATGAAATTAGCAAAAACGGTTTTAGCCTCAGCATTAGCACTGACCTGCGCCGCCCCAGCATTTGCAGCAGACGTAACGGTATATGGTAAAGCCAATGTCTCCTTCCAGTCAGCCGACGAAGGCGGTGAACGATTTACCGAGCTTAAAAGCAACGCCTCACGTTTTGGTATTAAAGGTGATTTGAAATTGGACGATGGACTCACCGTTGTTTACAAATACGAAATGCAAATTGACTTGGCCGATGAAGCCGGTGAAAAAAACCTTAAGTCTCGTAACCAATACGTGGGTTTAAAAGGCAGCTTTGGTGAAATATTGCTGGGCCGTAACGATACGATGCTTAAACAATCTCAAGGCAAAACCGACCTGTTCAACGATTACGAAGCCGATTTTAAACGCACCTGGAAAGGTGAAAACCGCGTGGGCGATTCGATCACTTACAAGACCAACAAGTTCAACAACTTTCAATTGGGTGTCACTTATGTCACCGAAGACGAAGCCGCTGGTCAAGACGGTATTTCGGCTGCTTTGATGTATGGTGACAAGAACCTCAAGAAAACCAACTTTTACGGTGCCATCGCCATGGACAGCGATATTAAAGGGTATGACAGCACCCGTTTGACCGGCCAATTTAAAGTGGGTGGCGTTAAAATTGGTTTGGGTTGGCACACCCAAGAAGAAATCGCTACCGGCTTGGATGCCGACGGTTATATGGTAAACGCCTCATACAAAATGAACAAAGTGACCTACAAAGCGCAATTACAAACATTAGAAGACAACGATACTTTGTCGCTTGGCGTAGATTACAAGCTAGGCAAAAAAACCAAATTGTTTGCCTGGTACAGCAGCTTTGATATCGATGGCGGTACCGACCGTGATTACTTGTCAGTGGGTATTGAGCACAAGTTCTAGGGGTAAATCTGGCTGTTTATAGAGGCTACCGTAAGGTGGGCAGAAAAGATTGCCCACCTTACTACGGCCTTTTTTACATCCTAATTCAACGTAACCGGCTTGCTGAAAATCTTACTTGGCGATTTAACTTTAGCTTTGTTTACAGCCCCCACCGCCGCAGACCCCACCCGAATGGCAACAAACTCACGGGCTCTGATGTAAGTTGATTGTCCGCCCGGTTGGTCTGGCAAAAATGTCAGGAAAAACAACTCACCATCAAACTGAAATCTAAAAGTCGAACCTGCCAATCCTTGCAATATAGGTTCATAAGTAATGCCGGCGTCCTCAAGAAACGGAATGTTCAGTTTAAGCACCCCGGCTTCTTCAAACACTTCAAGCACACCCACATCTAACTCGTATTGGCCCACATGACTGGCAAACAAGTCATGATCTACCGGTTCGAGTGGTGCGGTCACTGTTGCAGGCAAATCCATCGATGCATCGAGCGCTGCAAACATGCTGCTGCTAAAATTATTGCCATCGCCACTGCTGAGAATCGAAATCACGATGTCCTGCTCAGGCAATATCCAAAACATGCTGGTGTAATTTGAGGTGTTACCGCCATGTTCAAGCACAGTTACCGGCAACCAACCATTTTCAACAAAAATACCCGGTCTGATAAACAAACCGTAACCATAAGACTCAGGAAAACCAAATTGGGTATCCACTTGTTCGGTGCGCATTTTTAATCTCAATTCATCCGATAATACGGCGGTATTACCCTCAAGAATAAACTGCCCCATTTTGACCATTTCGCTAGGGGTAGACCAGGTATAACCACCAGCAGGTTTGCCAAACGTGGGTTCGGTGATTTCTTCGAGTGATTGGGCACCAACGCTAATCACTTCGCCATTAACCATGGCAGTACTGACACCCAGTGCATAGTTGCCATCGGCTTTAACGCCGGTATAACTCATGCTAGAGCGAGTCATGCCAAGTGGATTAAACACCTTGTCTTCCATTACCTGTGCATATGGAGATTGTTGCTGATATTCGATAATAGCGCCCAAATAAGACCAGTTTGGATTGCTGTAATTATAAAACTTGCCTGCAGGATTCATTTGTCCGGCTTCTTCGGGGAAGGTGGTCAGGGCAAACTCCATTAAACTGTCGGCAGGCTCCCAATCAACAAAATCGTCAAAACCGCCCTGGTGGGTCAGTAAATGGTGCATGGTGATGTCATTCCAGCCGGTGTGTTCACTGGATAAATTCAGCGTTGGCAAAGCACTCGGCAAAGACTGGTCTAGCGTAATGGTATTGTCTTGAATCATCTGCAACGCAGCGGTAGCGGTGAACATTTTGGTGGTAGAGCCAATTTGAAACAGCGTGTCGGTATCGACCACTTCCCCGCCATCTTTCACTTTACTACCAAAGGCGTTGGCATAAATCAACTCACCCGATTTCATAATCGCTATAGAAACCGCTGGTGCATTATTATTAGCTAAATCGGTATTCATTGTAGCTTCGAGATTGGTGAATGAATAGACGGGTTCGGTTACTACCGGATCTTCGATAACAACCGGTGTAGTTGTAACCTTAGGTCCGTCACTGCCACAAGCGCTTAACAGCAAAACCGCTGCCATTACTGGCGTATATTTAAACATGGGGAAGTCCTTTATATTATTGGTTGAAAATTCGCAGATGATATTAATCTGTTGAAGCTGAATGATAGGTGAACGGCTTGTAACTTTCAGTTGTAAACCAGTAACTTAGTGTATAATTTTGTAGGCAGATGTAAAAAAGTGTATCAACCCCCAATCAATCGATGATATCCATTACGGCCTTTAATACCGGGTCGACACCCTTGGCAAAATCTTCTCCGCTCATACGTACTAGAATATCCGGGGCAAGGGTTACACGGTAGTCGTCTGACAAGCCGACCTGAAACTGCCTGCTGGCCACGGTGACTATCATGCCGGTATTGGGCAACATTACCATATTGCTTTCGCCCCGATATACCGCCCTCGAACCGGTTGGTTCACCAACAAAAAGGGCGTTGGTGCGGTGTTGAATGTCGAGCGCCAATTGATGGGCTGCCGAAAACGTTTTGTTGCCTGTTAAGATAAACAACTTGCCCGGTTGAGTTA
>JABSOG010001089.1 GCA_013216025.1 Algicola sp.
GGTGAATTTCTATTATATGTGGACAATGTGAAACTGAGCATGTTGACCGCAATTGAAAAAAAGGATGGTTATGGTTATGCCTTTGGCTATTCTGTTGCCCTTGCACAAGTCGCTGCGGCGATTGCTGTTGCCAAGTCTTCGACCGACTTGAGCAATAGCCAAATTAGAAATTTGATTTTATCGTCTGGCACGTCTGCTTTGGTTGGCGATAATCCCAAAAACGTGTCAATCAGCAATAAGCGACTGCAACTGGTCGGTGCCAATAACAATGGGATGTTCAACTGTCAGGATCAGATAGTACAAAAACGAATTTTCCCTGCCTCTGAAAATTGGTTATACCGGGTGCTGGGTGACGAGTTGATTGTTAAAGGGCTGAGCATCAATTGTGCGCAACCACATACGCCATTACAGATAAAAAACAGTGTCACCGGTGCCACTTTTACCGCGCTTGATGATGGTTTAGGGCTTGATGAGAAAGCCAATGATGGATACAACATCACCACTGTTAAATTTACACAAACCGGATTACAGAAGCTGCAGATAACCGGTGATAAATCGCTGCCGGTTTATGTGCTTAACCCATACAAGACACCTGAAGTGGTGGATCTTATCTGGAAAGAATCGTCGAGTAATATCGGTGAACATCAATTTCATGCGCCATTTTTGTTTAAATTTGGTGGTTTGCCTCAAGGCATCACCAATTGTTTTTATAGTAGGAATCATAGCGGGCAATACGTGATTTCTTTTCCACAATCTACTGATGCTTTTGGTGATCCGGCTGAACAATCAGATAAATGTCAGTGGGAAAATGTTTATCCTCGTAAAGTAGAACAATTAGACAATAAACTAACCCCCAATGCTGTGATTAAAAAAATTCAATCGGGGTTTATCAATCCCACGAATCCCATCAAAACGGTAAAGGGAATTGACGCGATTGACACGACTGCAGACTCATACTATTCATCTTTGGATGATGATTATGTCGCCAACGACATAACTAAAGCTGGTACAGATGTTTTGTCATTGATTATGTATGGTACTGACGATAAGTTCTCTTATTATCGCTGGCAAAGCCGGAGAATGTTCAGCTTTGGGGGGCCGGGTAATCGAGTTGTGGTGTTTGAAGTAAAACCTTCTTTAGATCAAGACCAAGACCAAGATGCTATTCAGGTGATGCTCTTTGAAAAAAACTCAACTTTGGTATTGAGCTATAAAAATATCTCTACCGAACTTATTGAGGGGATTACCAAAAGAGGGATAAAACTGGGAAAATACTATGAAATGGTGAGCAACGATCCGGTTATCAGTAACACTTCATTGGTTTTTAAAGTGAATGACGGCACTGCTAACGTAAAACCGCTATTAAAAAACGCGACCATCAACATGTTATTAAACGAGGGAGAAACGTTTGACTTGAACAGGTTGTTTGCCGACCAGAATAACGATGTGTTGTTTTTTAAAGCACAGATTGCGCAGTCTAATATTTCGGTTGACGCCCTTGGGGAGTTACGGTTGCACAACGTAGCTAACCTCAGCGAATCAACGCTCGTGACATTCGAACTGACTGTCAGTGACGGCGAAGCCACCACCACGGCCACAATGAATATTGATTTTGGTTCTACCAACTATGCACCGACACAGATTCAGCAGTTTGGGGCCATAAACAAAAAGGCGGAAGATACCGTACAACTGGCGCTACCCCTTTATTTTGAAGATTTTGATGGTGATGCTTTGTCCTATTCGACCAATTCAGCGATTGCCGCAGTACAAGTCATCGATGACATACCGACACTGGTGATTAATGGCGGCCAGCCGGGCAACCACTCAATAGCATTAGCCGTTAGTGACGGTATAAGTAACTTAACCGTAACTATTAGTGTCGTTATTGCAGGAGATAACAGTCAACAACCGTCAACGAGTCAACCATCTGGGGGCGGATCACTCCATTTGTTGTTTTTCATATTAATGCTGCTGGCATTGAGCGCAAAGACGAGAAATAAGCGGGTCGTTCACTATTTTAGGATATTCAATGCAAACAATTAACAAACTATTGGCAGTAACCTTGGCTTTCGCTCTGGTGGGGTGCAGCCACGAGCCAACTCAAAGCCCCGCGACGATACCGCTGGAGTTGACCATTAAAAGTACGGTCAAAGAAAATTCAGCCAGACTTGTGGTGTCACGTTCAAAGTATCGAGATCAATTGTACGGTTTTTGGTTAGGTCAGTGCATAGCCAATTGGACCGGCCTTGTGACAGAAATGGATAAAATTGGCGGTGATGGCCCCCATGGTGCGTTTTATACGCGCAATGATTGGGGCACTCCAGATCAGCCCAGTATATGGGCTGAGGGTATTCCAAGCGACTTATCTGAGAATATAGATTTTGTGTTTGTGGATGAAGGCGGTATTTGGGGTTCAGATGACGATACAGATATCGAGTATATGTATCAGCATCTCTTACGTACGCTAAAAACGAGCATGTTAACAGGCGCACAAATAAAAGAGGGTTGGTTAAAACACATCTATTCCGAACAGAATACCCCACTCTTGTCAGGCGGTAAGCCAGAAAACTTTCTATGGGTTTCAAACCAGCAAGCCTATGACCTTATGGCAGAAAAGGGTTTGCAGCCTCCAGCAACCAGTGATCCAGC
>JABSOG010001090.1 GCA_013216025.1 Algicola sp.
ACCACCTGACTCCATTCCGAACTCAGTAGTGAAACGTAATAACGCCGATGGTAGTGTGGGGTTTCCCCATGTGAGAGTAGGGCATCGCCAAGCGCCAAATAATGTCGAAAGACACAAAATTTAGACTGATATTTATCAGCACAGATTGTGCGGAGTGGTAGTTCAGTTGGTTAGAATACCGGCCTGTCACGCCGGGGGTCGCGGGTTCGAGTCCCGTCCACTCCGCCAACATTAAATCAAAAAGCGCATCCATTCGATGCGCTTTTTGTTTTTTTGCGAAGGCCATTTTTTTCAGTCTTTTTTTACAAAGAAAGTGCCCCTGCAAAAAAACAATTGTGTTATTATCCATGGCACAAAAAATTGCGCGGTTCAATATAATCTTAAGATTAAGTCGCACTACCTAAAATAGAGATAAGAGTAGCTCATCATGTTAGAAAAAATCAGAGAAGGATCGCAAGGGCTTGCGGCCAAGATGATCCTCGGACTCGTCATTTTGACGTTTGCCTTGGCAGGGATTGGCAGTTACCTTGGCAATACCGCAGCACAGCCTGCGGCTATTGTTAACGGAGAAGAGATCTCACAAACCGCATTTCAGCAAAAATACGATAGCAACCGTTCGCGTATGGAGCAGCAGTTTGGTCAAATGTTTGCCCAGTTGGCCGCTGACGACGCTTATATGAAAACCTTCCGCGAAGGGGTGCTTGATCAATTGGTCAACGAAGAGTTGCAAAGCCAGCTGGCCCAATCGATTGGTTTGCGTATCTCTGATGACAAAATCAAAGACATTATCCGCAACATGCCTGAATTTCAAATTGATAATCAATTTAATAATGAGCGTTATTTGTCGGTATTAAGACAAGTCGGTTATCAAACCAGCTCATTCCGTGATTATCTGCAAGTCGAAAATACCCGTCGTCAGGTTTCACAGGCCATTGCTGGCACTGACTTCTCATTGGATTCTGAAGTCAAAGCCCACACTGAGCTGGACAAACAAACCCGTGATATCGAATACATCGTATATAAGCAGGCTGATTTTAAAGAAAAAGTGACCTTGAGCGACGAGGAGCAACGTGCTTATTACGAGTCAAACCTCGATAACTACAAAACTCAGGCGCAGGTGAGTGTACAGTATGTCGAAATCAAAATTGCAGATTTGATGAAAGACATCAAGGTTTCTGACGGCGAATTAGAAAGCTACTATCAAGACAACATCGACAGCTACCGTACTGCCATTTCAAAACGTCGTGGTTCGCATATCCTGATTGAATTTGGTGATGATGAAGCCGCGGCAAAAACCAAGGCTGAGGATGTGTTAGCCAAGCTTAAATCGGGTGAAGATTTTGGCGCCATGGCCAAAGCACATTCTGATGATACTTTTAGTGCTGAAAACGATGGTGATTTGGATTGGTTTGAAAGAGGTGTTTATGGTGACGAATTTGACGACGCTGTATTTGGTTTGGCTAAGGTCAATGACATCACCGACATTATCCGCTCAGAGTCTGGTTTTCAAATCGTTAAATTAACAGATGATGCGCCAGAGGTGGTTAAACCTTTTGCTGATGTAAAAGATCAGGTGGGTAATGAGTTTAAACGTGACCAAGCCAATGAGATTTTCTCTGACAAGCTGGCAATGCTGACCGAACTGAGTTTTGAAGTGCCAGATTCACTAGAAGACGCAGCCGAAGCGATTGGCGCAACGGTTAAAGAAACCGCTTTTTTCTCACGATTCTCTGCACCACCTGTTGTTAACTTCCCTGGCGTTATT
This sequence comes from Algicola sp., assembly GCA_013216025.1. Classification (GTDB taxonomy): domain Bacteria; phylum Pseudomonadota; class Gammaproteobacteria; order Enterobacterales; family Alteromonadaceae; genus JABSOG01. Next base: position 1,766 of record JABSOG010001090.1, read on the forward strand.
GCTGCAGCGTTTGGCCCACAGGTATTGGTCGATCAGATGAACAGTGAGCCAGTTGAAATCAACGCAGATCACGTTATGGTTGTACGTTTGCTCAAGCACCAGCCAATTCGTATCAAGAGCCTCGACGAAGTGGCCGAACAGGTTAAAACCGCACTGACTGCCGATAGGGCACAAGAAATGGCCAAAGCACAGGCTGATGAGTTGTTGGCTAAACTTGACGGCAACAGCAAGTTGGCTGAAGATAGCAACAGCAAAGAATTGACGGTAGTGACCAAAGCAGCACTTGAGCGTTTCACCTCAGATGTTGATTCAACGGTTCGCGCTGATGTATTCAAAATGCCGCATCCACTGGATGGCAAGGTGTCAAACCAGGTGATTAAAATGAGCAATGGTGATTATGCTTTAGTTGCGCTGAGCGGCGTGACGACTGGCAAACTACCAGACGACTTAAAAGCGACTGAACAGCGAATTGCTTCGCAAAAATCACAACGGGCTTATAAAGACTTTGTTGATGCGCTAAAAGAAAAAGCTGAGATAAGTAAAACGGCAGTATCAAGTACGCAGTAGCGGTTTGTTTTTGTCGAAATTGAAAAAGGAGCCGAATGGCTCCTTTTTTTGTGGGGTTTGTATCGACGATGTGGGGTTCGGGTTTCGTCGCTGGCGCGACGAGTGGGGTGTCGGACGGACATCCTGAGTTGCACTGGCAAGGCCTTATCTGCAAGGTAATCAAACACGCTACGAGTACATCCGTGTAAGGCTCAAACCAAATCATCCATGATTTGGATGGTTTGATTACCTTGCAGACAAGGCCATATGTACAACCCTGGATGCCCTTTAATATAGAAAAAGCCACCATCCTCCCCGACCGCCGCCCTCGATA
>JABSOG010001091.1 GCA_013216025.1 Algicola sp.
ACTGTCTTTACCCGCTTTGATGTTTTGCCACAGTTCATCGAGGTTTTTGGCATCAGGATAACGACCGGCCATGCCAACAATGGCAATATCTTGGCTGTTCTTGACTTGAGGCTCGACTGGCTGTTTTGGTATGACTATTTCTTCGACCGGTTTGTCTGCTGCTCTTTTTTCACAGGCAGTCTCACCGGCTATTTCAAGGGAGTTGTGATACTTCACCAAGCTGTAATTGGCATCAGCCCCTGCTACTGGGCTTACTAATGTAAGCTCGGGAATGTTGGCCATGTTGTCGAACAAGGTGACCACCTTTTCTAACAGTTGATCAATTTGCTCTGCCTTCAACCCAACCGGAATGGCCATTCGCACCAAGTCGTTAATGGCCGTGCCTTTGAGCATACCCACGCTGTGTTCACCAACACGAATACCGGTATTGACAAAAAACCAAGCGACAAATGAGGCAACGGGGTGGGCAAATTGACTAAAGGCCGGTAGCTGTTTGACGTCAAACAAAATGCAATGACTGCCCGATGGCTGCACAATCGGCAGACCTTTGGCGATAAAAGCTTGATGGACTTGGCGAACGGATGAAAGACGGCGCAACACCTGATGTTGAATATGTTTTTTATTTTGCAGCGACAAGGCAAGCAGCTTAAGGTCAACTGCATCTAGCGTACTGCCCGCTTCATCATTAAGTGTTTGTAAACGCTCAAACAGAGCTTGATCATTGGTGGCTATCACACCGCCTTTGTTGATACAAAAGTCTTTGGCCAGACTACAGATCACCGCATCGGCAAAACCCAACAAGGTGGCGGCCACTTGCCATACGGTTTTATCGTCATAACCCACTTCGTTTTCAATCACCCATTGGGCATTTTCAAGTACCCGGGTGCCGTCAATCACCAATTTTATGTCATGTTTACTGAGCAGGTCTTTGACTTGTTGGCAATGAGCCATCGATACCGGATAACCACCGGCTGCATTATCGCTGACTTCGAGACAAACAAACGCGATGGTCTCAGGGGCCTGCTGCACTTTTTGTTGCAAGGCCTGCCAATCCAAATGGGCTTTTTGCTTGGAATCTGACTGTAATTCGAAAACACTTGAATGCGGCACTTCTACCGGGGTAAAACCTTTGTCAATTTGATGGAAAATGGCAGTCGGAAACAGCAAGTTTTGCAGCACGGTCGTTTTTGGCGCTGTTTTATCCCACGCCTGATAGAAAATATTTTCTGCCGCGCGACCTGAACTGGTCACGACAAAATGGTTAAAAGGAAAGATGGCCCGCAGGCTTAATTGCAAGTCTGCCGGTTGTTGCAGTTGGCTGTGCAGATGTTTCATTTGCCTGTTAATGACAGGCATGTGAATTTGCCCCCAAGAGTCTGATTTTAAATCAAACTCAACTTGCTGATGCGGCACGTTAAGCGGATTGTAACCAAACTCAGCGAGGGTTTGCGCGGCAGTGCCAAGCAGTGCGGGTGCAGATTTACTGACAGCTATTTGTTCAACCATTGATTCAATAGCGGGTTCAACAACAGCTTGACCTACAATATGATTTTCTTCATCCGAGGTTTGCACCTTGGCCGGATCGGCAATCATCATAATGATATCAATGACACTGTCTGGGTTGCTCACAGCGACTTCGCGGCACAGATAAATCGCGCTGTTTTGCGGGCGAAACTTGTTTTTAAATTGCAGGTTGCCATCGTCGCTGAAAATATTCTGTTCACGCAATTCATCCAGCACCTTGTCGACAGCCAAGTCGGCATTGGGCGAATCGGCAAGCTTTGGTCCTATGGTCAGGCCCATGCTTAACATCTCGCAACCTTCGCCCGCCAACACTTCAATGATTTGCACAATGGCATATTCGAGGCCGCCCAGTGGCATGTCTTTGGGGTAAAATTCCAAGTCCATCAGGTAACCGCTGTTAGCAGCATCGGTCGAAGAGATTAAAATGGCGTTTTGCAGTACATCGTCGACAGAGGTGATAAAAACCCGGTGTTGCTTATCCAAGGTACCGCTCAGGATCTCTTCGCGAACGATTTCAATCAATGGATTAACCATCGCTCTGGCTTCGCACCACTGATCAATCACCCGAATGATCTGTTGATCTGTCTTTTGGTCACTGCCGCATTGATACTCAACCGTTTTGCACTGACCGACCTTTTCAAACTTGGAGACCTGATAACGCAAACGGCGCATCTTCGAACCGCCAAGTGCAAATTGCTTGATATTCAAGACCCGCTGAATAACACCAAAAGGTGTGGCAGACAAAGCCGTGTCGCCAATCGCTTCAAGCCGTTGATCAGCAAATAGGTTGAATTCAAAACCCTTATCAGCACAATGTTGCAGCATTTGTTGGCCGATGGCCGCAAAATAATCAACATCGCCAGTATAGGCATAAACCAAAATGATGTTATTGGAACGGCTGTAATTAAAATAACCGCGCTTTTCGCTGCCGATAAACAAGTTGGGCGCAATGTTGGCGGTGCCCCGCGAAACAGAGCCTTCACTCTTGTATTGGTCAAATAATGACTTGACCAGCTCAGCCAGTTGAGGCTGGAGAAGACGGCGGCACGTATTTTCTCGTTTCTGCCTACGAATCAGGAGTCACTCTTGAAGAATACCTAAATGGTAAGGTAGGCATT
>JABSOG010001092.1 GCA_013216025.1 Algicola sp.
TATCTTTCGAGGTTTCATTACATGTTCCGCCCTGACAAGACGTAAGTTTTAGTTTGACCTCCCCTGCTTGGGCCAGGTTACTCATAGTACCCGACCATGCATTAACACTGCCGTTATAAAGGAGTTGCCAACTGCCATCAATAAACTGCTCTACGGTAAAGGTATCGTAGTTAGCCACCGGCCAGTTCATTGATACGTCATATTGTGTATCTGTGCTAGATTGCGGGTTTATTGAATAAAGCCACTCAGTAGGTACATCCGGCAATTGCGTATTATTCGGTGCTATAAAGGTTGTAGTAGGCGCTACAACCACAGATCCTTCAACAATAATGGAGGTTGTAACTTCAGTCTCGCCAGGCATAGTATATTGTGCAACGAGTTTTGCTTCCACGATGCCACTTTCAATATTATCAAACCACAGGCTTTCGCTTCCTGTACCGCTATTATGCACTCTTTCTGTACCTATATATGACATAGTTTCGTGACGTTCATCTAATAGATAAGATTTCCATGGGGTCGCAACGCCTGAGTCATCTAACATTCTATATTGCAGCTTGATAAGACAACCAGGATCAGCACAATATGACTCTAATACGGTCTCTGCATTCCACTTGGCCTTTGCCACCGTGCCATTTTGAATTGCAGCGCGATCACGATTCGTGGCAGTGAGCGTAAATTCAGGGAGTACAGCGACATTGACTGTTACTAGCACTTTATCGGCATGGACGTTTATTGGCCAATGTAGCCCCCTCAATCCAATTTCGAGGCGACCGGCATTGCCAAGATAAATTTCATAGTCAACCAGCTCTGGCCCTTTCACTGCATCGAATCGTATCACCTCATAATTTTCATTTTCAGGTGTGTAGTAAATTGCAGGATATCTGACCGAGTGAGGGATTAACGCACTAAATCTAAACACACCATCAGTTGACAACACTTCTCTTCGTTTTATGAGTGGTTGTATATCGTACGTTTTTTCACTGCTATCAAGTATTACGTCATTTACCGCCGCGTTGCCGCCATTGGCTTTTTTATCCGCGATAACTTGAACGAGCAATTTACCCGTATCTTCATAGTCACTGTTTAACTTTGAAATATAGCTGCCATCTATAGTAAATATTTGCTCTTGATTCGTAAGTGCAGTAATCGGCTCTTCAAATGCATTATTACTGTATTGTAGGTACCAGTACTTCAGTCTAAAATTTTCATACTCACTATGCAGCACTGGATCAAGTAACTTCACCGTTACAGGGACATAATAGGTATCTGTTTTAAAATCATCTAACACGAGCAGATCTAAATTCACTAATGTTTGCGCATTAGCAACCTCGCTATTTACCCACACACCATCTTCTAGTATCTCAGCCGTTAAACGCCAACTAATTGAGGCATTTAAATCCAGATCTTGGGTGTCAATTGAAATAGTACAAGGCTCGCCAATAGTGCAGCCCAATGCGGCTAAATCGAGAGTATATGAAACGCCATTAACCACATAAGAAAAAACCACATTCTTAATGCCACCCAAGATAGCAATGGGGATGGTTATATTGATATCGACAGCATCCTGACTGGTTTCAACCCCAGGCACATCAAAATCAAGATTGTGGGGTACAAACGCTGAAAACAGCCCGCCAATAAGCTTAACCTCAAAATCACCAGAGACACCTGTTGCCGCAGTAGCTGCGACGACATAATACGTCCCCGCAGGCAGTTCCATTGATATTTCAGCCAACTTAGGATCATAACCAACACCACTTTGCGCCACTTTTTGGCCTGAACTATCTAATAAGAAGATGTATGGCTGAACAGCTTCAGCTTCGACACCAATAATCGTTGTGGTACCAGCTGCAACCTCTATCTGCTTTATCTGGTTTGCCGCCGAGCTATAGTCCATTCCCCCAGATTGAGTCCAAACGCCCACTGATACACTGGGTTCTATTTCATCAAAATTGACATAACGGGATGACAGCTCAAAGGTGCCGCTATCGCCGGCATTTGCAGTCGTCACAATAATTTCGTAAGCACCACTGGCCAGAATACCTTCATAGGTTAAACCGGTTGCAGTGCCTTGTTGTTCCACTACCACTTGTTTTTGGCTATTGAGTATATAGATAGTATTGTTCGAGCTATTGCCCTGGCTTGCAACACTCAATGAAATAAAGCGGGGTCCATTTAAGCCAAAACCATAGCGATGATTATTAACAGACGAAAAAGTCTTACCTGGTGATGGTGCCCAGTGACCAAAAACTTGATTTAATGGCATTTCAGCAAGCACGCCCGCAGTTGACGAGAGACTGTACTTGCCTGTGACACCGCCACCCGCTTTCACGCCAATGACATAGCTGCCCGCCGCTAAGTTAATTTTCTCATACGCATAACTACTGACACCGCTACCACCATAGGCATACCCTTTACTATTGCCCTGGCTATCATAAATCTCAAGATAGGCCGTAGCTGCCTGGCTTAACGCATTAATGCCTGCGGACAAGGTGATACTTTGCGTACTTTGGACCGTTAATTCATATAACTGCTGTGAGCCAGTGAGTTCACCTGTATGAACAGAATCAGTTTTTTTCGTTAACGTACCCGCTGTTGACGAAAGACTGTACTGGCCTGTGGCCCCCCCACCCGCTTTCACG
>JABSOG010001093.1 GCA_013216025.1 Algicola sp.
GGGCAGCGGCACCGGCTACCCCTGTATTAAGTCTGTCGATATTCATCTGCGGGTAATGATGCGTAATGGGTTGTTGCCATCAGATTTCGATGTTTGGGCTGATGATATTGTCGCGGCTGTTACCTTGCTGCTTGAAGGGCATATTGAAGGTAAGAGCGAAGGGCTTCTTCAAGGAAAAAGCACAGGGCAGGGCGACAACATTCGTTATTATAGCGATGAAGCCCAATATTTGGCCGCTTTTTGCGTGCATTTGTTACGTTTTGGCCGAGCTTGCGACTGGCCGTTTGAACCTTGTTATCAACCCTCACTTAGTGTTGCTGACAATTTGGTGGCCAAGCTGCAAATGAAAGCAGCGTTATTACCTAAAATAATACAATGGATGCCACACTATTTTGCTGATGGTAGGCGCGGTATCGAAAGATTTTTCCTGGCCCTTGGCAAAACGCACTGCACACAATTGCTCAAATCCATGGGTTGCAGCGCCAATCCGGGTTTGATGATTTTTGATGATTTGGCGCTGGAAGGCAGTCTCGACACGCTCGGTCACATACTGGCAAACCTTGGTCGCTTTGAGCTTGAACGTTGTTTGTTGGTGTTGGTTTTAATGCCAGCTCTTGGTAAAGGAAAAGGATATGAGTATGCGTTGCCGCTTAGCGAAACCCGCTGGCAAAGCCTGTATACCTTTGCCCGTTTGCTGCAATGGTTGAAGACCGAAGCAACACCCGAGCAAATGGTTTCAATGCACAAAACCGAGCCTGTAAAAATCGACAACCGAGCTATTCAAGTGCTTTACCAAGTGTGTTGTAACGAAACCACCACCAAACAAAGGTTTGTGGCGCAATTGCGCTGGGCCCACAAGCTCTTGGGAGTCATCGATAAAACCGCTGCCCTGATAAGCGCAGTTATTATAAAAGGTGAGGGCAACGATACGTCCGACCCGGTAGATAATCAACACAGTATGCTATCAGGCGAAAAGGTTGAAGTTCGGCCATCGGCCAAGACACCTGTGGATTTGAATAAACCGCCAAGCATTAATGAAGTTGAAGTTGATGTTGAGGTTACGGTTAAAGGACAAACGTCTGAAGGGGCATCACCAGATGAACCGTTACAACAGGCTGAACTTAATCCCCCATCTGCTGGCAGTCACACCTTTGATAATCCAGCGGCGGTACCGTCATCCGAAGCAGAGCAGCATGGCATCACTCATACCGCTAAACATGCGCCAAAACATGGTGGTCATTTCCCCTTTATCCGCAAGAACGCTGTAAAAGAGACTGAAAATACGCTTGACGAAGCGATGAATTACGCGGGTTTGTCGTTGGTATTAGCCGCGTTAATGCGCCATCCCCGTGCCGATTTACTCAGCGAAACGGCGCTGTGGATGTTGTGCTGTTATGCAGTGCCCAAAGATTTGCGCCCTTTAGTCTTTTCTGATCAAGGTTTGCGCCTGCTTTGTTTGGGCACCGTGCCTTGGGAGGATGCATCCGATTTGTGTGCACGGGTAAAAGCTGATGCACGTTTTAAGGTTTTTTGTGAGCTAAACGATTTAACTGACCTAGAACAGCAACTGCCACAATGGTCGCTGCGTCATTTTAGCCAATACATGACCGGGTTTGATGGCTCTACTTCAGACAATCTGTTCAAGCACTTTATTCACTATCCTGGCAGGGTTTGCATCGACAATAGGGCGGTTCGCTGCCGAGTTAACAAACCGCCGTTGGTCATTGTGATCAGCATGTCGGCACTTTTTAACCAACAACCCTCGTTACCCGCGTGGCCAGACAGGCCGTGGTACATACAATGGAAAAACTAATGCCATGACCGAACAAAAAAGCCATAAATCGTACTACAGCACCGATATGCATTTTTATAAAGACGTGCTGTGGTGGCTGAAAAAACGGTTGTCGCTGGCGGTGGTCGAATTACGTCAAAGCCGGGGTGATGGGTTTCGTGAAGGTTTTGGTGGGTTATTTGTCAGTGACCAAGAGGTAAACGCCATTTTGCTTACCGACTTGGGTGGTACCGGAGCCAATGCAGGCTTGCGAAAAAACCGTTGGTCGGCAACCCGGCTGGGTAAAATATGGCGCCGAATCGAACTCAAACGGGCCGCCACTGGCGGTATGAAACTGACAGAACTGGCCAAAATTTACGACTTGAACGCACTCGAATGCTTTGTTTTATTGCTCAATTTTATGCCCGAAATAGACCCCCGTTTGGCCAAGGTTTATGCCTACCTGCAAGACGACGTTAAACTCAAATGTGCGACAGTGGTGTTGTGTCAACAGCTTTATCCGGGCGAACATGAAGTGACGCAATGGCACAAAACTTTGTTGTTTCAAGAACCCTTGTTACAGGTGCCGTTGATTAGCACCGACGAACAAGAACCGTTGCGACTGACTCAGGCCATTAGTTGTGCCGATGGCGTACGCAACTACTTGCTTGGTTTTTATTATCCTGACAAAGTGTTAGAACAGCACTTGACGGTCAAAATGCCCGAAAAAGAAGCGATTGAATTAAATAAAGCCTCAAGTTCTTCTCTCGATGCGCATCTTGTTGCGATAAGAACAATGCATCAACAACAGTCAACGTCACGCTGGCCAGTGACTGGCCTGTACAGTGACGATCACCCCACCATG
>JABSOG010001094.1 GCA_013216025.1 Algicola sp.
CAAAGGCAATGCTGTGGTGTTTGAATGGCTAAATTCCCCAATACTATATCAAGCTCATCCGTGTTTTGAAGCGGTTTTGCGTCAAGGCGTGAATAGCGGTTTTAACCCAGCAGCGGCTTTTCATCATTATTACTCTTTGGCGCGAAAGTTCATGACTTATCTGGGCGAGCCGGGGGATAGTGTCAAACTCAAAAAGCTGTTTTATTTGCTCAGAGCCTTACTGTCGGCTCAGTGGATACTGCAAAAACGTACCATTGCCCCAGTTGAGTTTGATGTGTTGATGGATGTGTTGGTTAAACCTGTCGATCCGTCAATTGAGGGTTATATCCGCCAATTGATGGATGATAAAGCTGCGTTAGGTGAGGCTGAAGGTAAACCGATAAGGGATGAACTCAGGGTGTTTATTGACGCTAAGTTGGCTATGCTCAAAGAACATGGGTTTACCCACGAGCAACGCCACAGCGACAGCAATTATGTACAGGCCGATTGGAACCGGTTGTTTCAACAGGTGTTGTTGGCTTTGTAACAAGCTGGTTTTAGGCAAGCTGCTAAGTTGGGTTTTTAATCGGTCCAATAAAATAGGGGGCTTCTCTATTTGGTAGAGAAAGCAAAAATATCATGAATCAAAATCAATCTCAAAGTGCCGAAGCTTTTAACCCGGCAGACTTGGGCCCGTCCCTTTGTATGAAGTTTGATGCGGTCGTGAAATCCTTTGCACAAGACCCAAATCAAAGAGTGAATGGGGCATTAAGTGGTTATATTTATGATGTACCTCAATTTGTAGGTGATCGGGTGGATGGTGGACTTCATTATGCTCAATACGTCGAATTGCCAACCTCTCTTATTCCGCAAAAACAGCCGGGTTTATTAAAGTTGTTTGCCCAGCATATCAAAGATACAGTAAAACCCGGGGCCAGTTTCTATGACTTAGGCCCTGGTCCTGGCTGGTCTGTCAAAAAAAACACCATACCGGTGTTGGATATTTTAAAACCGGCAGTCTATGTGGCCGTTGACTTAGAACCTGAATTTACCGCCCAGGCCTGCAAGGTTGTTGCCCAACAATTTGTTGACATGAAAGTGAGTAATCTGGCCAGTAATTTTCATCAACAAATGCTGCCAATGCCACCAACCGATACGTCGATCATTTGGTATCCAGGGTCAACTTTGGGCAACTTGCCCTCGCTGCCGGGGCAAACATTTTTACAAAACGAATTTATTGTCGAGCACCTGAGTTTGTTGCGACAGTATGCAGATCAAACCGGCACTTATAAAACCAAAACCGAACATACCCGTTATCTGCTTATTCTCATGGACAGTAAAAAAGACAATACTCAGGCGATGGTAGACTTGTATGCCTCAGAACATGCGGTAGGTTGTTTCAAAAGCATCTTGTTCAAGCTGCAAAGAGATCTCAAAGCCAAAAACTTTGACCCAGAAGCTTTTGTTTATCAACCGCGTTGGAATGAAATAAACAGCACAGTGGAGCACGTATTCACCGCGACCCGTTCGCAGACTGTTCAGATCACCGATGCTTTCACCGATGCGCGCGAAATGATCACCGTATTGAAAAACGAAGAATATGTTTTGGCCAATTCGATGAAACCCAGTGCCCAAGATATGATGGCGATATTAACCCGTTCAGGATGGACGCATTTACAGCTAGAAATGGACAAAGAAAAACGCTTTCATATGCACCTTGTGCGAACGTCAACCAAGCCAAGCACGAAACAGACGAGCATTTGATTATGAAACACAATTTTGCAATGCCCACCAACAATGACGAATTTTTGGTGATGCTCAAAACCCTCAAAGTAAAAAACCCTTCAACGTGGGTGAGAGGGACGTTTAGCCGCCATAACGTGGTAGTATTTCTGCTGTTATGGGATATGTGGAGTCTTATTCCCAATCCCAGCAAGGCAGAGCAGCAGCTGCGTAATAGCATTGACCGCGCTATGTTTCACCGCGAAAATAACCCTAAGCATGATATACGCAGCTCTCAAGACGAAAGCATCGACATCACTCAAAAGTGGCTCGACCAAGGTATTGACGCAGAAGAGATTGTCACCGTGAAACGCGAATCGCAAATCGAGGCGATTTATGGTTTTTTGCAGTTGATTGAGCAAGCTGACGAATTTAATCACGGCATTACCCGTCATTATGGTGTGTTTGAAGTTGACTTAGATGAAAATTATGAACCATCGGTAGCACCCGGTAGTGTGCAGCTTGAGGATGATTTGACGGGTAAAATGCAAAGCGCTATGCCCGAAGATCAACCTGATATGCCCCGTTGGTGTTGAAATAACCCCATAACCCCAGCCTAATCTCCCTATCTGCTGGTTTAGCCGGCCACCAACAATTGCTTATGACCAAACCTGTCATTCGTCATCGTCTGTGACGTCTTTTCCAGTTTTTCGCTTGCCAACTGTATATATGTGTATATACTGTTTATATCGAATATACACAGTATGTACAGTATACACATGCATATAGACTTTATTTTATCGCAAACTGATGGACGGCCGATGTATCTGCAAATTATTGAGCAGATCAAAAGCCGGGTGACTCTGGGTGATTGGCCCAAGGGGTTTAAACTGCCGTCGATACGAGAGCTGGCGGTTGCTTGCAAGGTGAGCG
>JABSOG010001095.1 GCA_013216025.1 Algicola sp.
ACAACAGGTTATTTTTGCCTATGGCAAATGAGGTGGCACTTTGGCTGTCCATTGGGGTGTTGGCCAAGGACACCACTTGGAGGTTGGCGATACCTTGCTTTTCAATTAAAAACTGGGTCAGCATGGTGGCACCGATATATGCATCGGCAGTGCCTTTTGATATGGCTAAAATGGCCTCTTGCGGCGTGTCGACCGTGATCAACTGAAAGTTTTTGCTGTGTTTCTCAAAATGATAGGCATTGGCCCAGCCGCTAATCACTGCGACTCTTTTGCCGCGTAACTGGTCATAATCCAGCGGGATTTTTTGCTCATTGTTGCGCATGGTGATGGCCAGATTGGTTTTGACATAAGGACGAGTAAAGCGAAAGCGCTTTCTGCGTTGCGGGGTGTTGGCGGCATCAAGCAGCAGGTCTCTGGTTTGGTTATCAATGGCGTTCATATGGGCTGGCCAACTGCCACGAATGTATTTAAGCTCAATGCCGAGAATTTTCGCCATGTAATTGATTAAATCAATGGTAAAACCCTTCTCCTTGCCATCTTCGGTAAAAGTATAGGGTGGGTATTCGACGCCACTGCTGACTCGCAACGGGCCATTTGTCGCCAAATAATCGCGTTCATCAAAGGTTAGATTGACCTCGGGCAGGCCATCATAGTTGCTGATGGCCCATTTTTTACGTAGCCGGATGAGGGTAGGTTCATCCAGAGAATCCAGTGATTGTTGTAACAGTCCTGCCAGCAGTGGATTGTCTTTGTGAACGCCTATTCGAAAGGGCTGTTCGGGAAATTTGAGGTGTTCAGGTTCGGGGTTGATCTTCAACCCGGTGATAAACGACTTGTCGATATAATAGTTGGCAATGATGCCCTTAACAAAAAAGATATCAGCCTGATTGGATGAGACCATTTTGAGCGCCTGCTCGGTGTTTTGCACCACCACCAAATCAGCATCAGGCAACAGTGTGCGGATGATAATGTTGTTGGCAAAACCCTCAATAATAACAATGCGTTTGTTGGTCATTGACAGCCGTGAAGTGAGGATATTGGCCTCATCAGCCCGGGTAATGACATTGCGAGAGAGGTTGATGTAGGCCGAGGTAAAAGTGGCAAATTCTTTGCGTTTTTCGGTCTGTACAATGTTAATCATGGCATCGAGCTGGCCGTTCTTGAGCATTTTCAGGTAGGTCTGCCAGTTTTTGTGTTGGACAAATTCGACCCTGAGGCCCAATCTTTGAGCGACCACTTTGATCACATCGACGCTGTAACCTGCGGGCCTGCCTTTGTCCTGAAAATTAAACGGGGCATAGTCGCGTTCATTTTGCACTTTGAGTACCGGGTGTTGTGCCAGATAATGGCGTTGCGCATTATTTAATTTCAGCACTATTGATGGTGAAATGACGGATGTTTTTACTTGCTGGGCTTGATTCGAAAACCATTTATTTTTGATGGTTATCAGCTGTTGCTCTGTGAGGACACTCATGGCCTTGTTAATCAGCGATATCAATATCGGGTTGTTTTTGTTGGTGGCAATGTACAGATCGCCACCTTCAAATAGAGGATCACCGGTGACCAGCGTGGTGGTCAGATTAGACAGCAGGTTTTGTTCTATGATGTAATTGGCCGGAGCATTGTCTAAAAAGGTGCCTTGAACTTCACCTTTGGCCACCAACATAATCGCTTCAAGTGAATTGGCTACCACCCGTTGTTTGATGCCCGGATAGTTTTTGGCCAGAATTTGCTGGGACCAATAACCTTTAACGACAGAGACGGTATGACCCTTCAATTGGGCAAGGCTGGCCAATTGGTTTTTATCGTCTTTGAGGGTGACAATGACTACGTCTGAATGGGCATAGGCGTTTGAAAACAAACTGTTTTTTTTACGATCTTCAGAGATGAGCCTGTTGACCAACACATCGATTTCGCCAGCGTGCATCATCTGGGTGAATTCGGTCCAGTTGTAACCGGACACGAATTTGATTTCTATGCCTAGTGTTTGACCGAGCAAGCGCATGTAATCAATACTGAACCCCAGCGGCTGATTTTTGTCACGGTAATTAAAGGGGGGGTAATCGCTTTCACTTTGTACTCTGATAAAGGGGTGTTGTTTGAGGTAGAGCTTTTCGCGACCAGTCAGCTGTTGCCATAATTTCGGGTGTATTTTGGTGTTATTCTGGGTGGCTTTGGTTGTGGCATCAAATGAATCGGCGGCACTGGCAGCACTGGTACAGATCATCAACATCGTCAACGTGATTATGCGGATCAGCACACTTAGGGTTAGATTGAAAAGGTTGAAAGGACTCAAATGGACCGAATTTACTAGTAGACGTTGATTCATACCCAAATTTTAGTTCACAACTGATGTTAATGATATTAAAAGAAAATAATCCGGAGGAATAAATGAAAAAGCTGATTATGGGTTTGTTGGCGCTAGTGCCATTGCTGTGCGCGGGTGCACAAGGGACATATTATTTGCCTAGTCAGGTGCATAACAATCAGGCGCAGCAGTTTATCCCTCATCATGGCGAGGGCCGATTTGGTCAGTATCTGACGATGGTGGTTAATTACGGTCCGGTAAAAACGCTGTTTGAACAATTGCCCGGTTCGCTTAAAAACCGGGGCGAAGCGCACGTCACAGTGAT
>JABSOG010001096.1 GCA_013216025.1 Algicola sp.
TGTCGGCACAGGCTATTTGGGCCATTTCGGCCCTTTGTTTTGAGCAAACACCCGGTGCTTCTTTGTGCGGAGGTTTATGGCTTGGCATCAGTCTAATTTCGGCCAAATCGAGGATGTCTAATATCTGTTGTGCGGGTTTCAAATGTCCGTAATGAATGGGGCTGAATGTGCCGCCAAGGATGCCGATGGGTCTTTTATCTGGGGCTTTCATACAGGCTCTTTAAACAGTGCTAAGGGGATAATCACTCAACTTGTCAGCAAATTTGAATGACAAACAAATGTGGCAAAAGTCTACATAAGGCTGAAATTGGCTGGTTGATTTGAGTTTAATGTCCATTGTGTGCAGGTCGTCTATCATGCTTTGCAGGTGTTTCATCGACAGGCGAGAAAGGGCGCTGCTGAACAGGCTTTGACGGTTTTGCCACACTTTAAATTGTTGCATAACTTGGGGCAGGGGGGTGCCGCTTTTAATCAAAGATTGCATCTCGTAAAGTTGCAGTACTTCGCGGGTTAATGCCCAGTTGACGATATTGGGTTCTATGCCTTCTTGTTGCAGGCTCACCAGTATGTTCAGCGCCTGTTTCATGTTGCCTGCGAGTAATTCGTCGACCAATTGGAATACGGTGAACCTTGATTGGTTGAGCAAAATGCTTTGTAAAAATTCGGTGCTGATGGTTTGGTTGGCGTAGCTGATCGCCAACTTTTCGATTTCTTGAGAGGCGGCGAGCAGGTTACCAGCAAAGAATTCGGCCAATAGGTTGATGCCTTCTCGGTCGAGCCGAACCATCGCCTGTTGGCAGCGTTCGTTCAGCCAGCGCGGAAATTTGTTGGCGTCGATGGGGTAAACCGGAATATAAACGCCTTGTGCATCAAGGGTTTTGAACCATTTGGTTTTGGCTACGCTGGCTTCGATTTTGCCGCCGTGGATCAACAGTATGGTGTCTGGGTTAAACAGTGGCACCAATTCCATCAGGGCTTTGGCCCCTTGCTGGCCGGGTTTGCCTTTGTCTATTTCGAGTTCGATGATTTTTTGGCTAGAGAATAAAGACAGGCTGTTGAATTCGCCAAACAATTGGTTCCAGTCAAAACTGGCGTCAGCAGTTAGACTGTGGCGTTCTTCAAAACCCACTTTGCGAGCGCTCTGACGGATGGCATCAATGGCTTCTTGTTTTTGCAGTGGCTCATCGCCAAACACCAAGTAAACCGGTTTAAGGCCTTGGGAGAGGTTTTGTTGTAATTGATTGGCCCAAATTCGCATAGTCGTCGGTTACGTGTTGGTTTTGTTGAGGCTTGCCAGCTGACGAATGATTTTGTCGGCGGCCTGTTGACGCATTTCTTTTAAGATCAGTTTCAATTCTTTGGCTTTGGCCAGTGCGTTTTCGGGGTCGTCTTGATAGTCGCGGTAAATCTCAAAATCAAATTGTTGCGGCTCTTGATCGGGCACGGTGATGGCGTAACTGACCGAATAAATCAATTCGTGCTCTGCGACTTGTCCGTTAGGAAACAAACTCAAGGTACGTCTGTCGAGTCGGTCTTTGAACAGTTTTAGCGAAGCAATGTTTGTGCCTGACTGTTCTATCAGATTGATGTCATTCAGGGCCAGTTGGGTTTTGAGCAGACGGGCCAACTCGGAGTATCTGTCTACCGAGTCTAAGTGCATGACTTTGAGTTCACTGGGGATGTTGTGGCTGCCACGCAATTTGAAACCACAGCCGTTTAAGCTTGTGCTTAGGGTTATGGCTGCAACAAATGCGATGAGTAATTTGGCTGGTTTTGGTAACATCTTAAATGGGTTCCAACTTGATGGTTATATGCTCTGTAGGAGCGAGCACGGCAATTGCTCCATGCATTGCTCTAATAAGATACATCCATGTATCGATCCTGCTCGCGAATTGCGCCACAAGCGCAATGAATTCCAAATGGTTGAGCCATTATCGCGAGCTGGAGCTCGCTCCTACCAACTAATTCGCAACGATATTAACCAATTTGCCTTTGATGTAAATCTCTTTGCGAATGGTTTTTCCATCGGTAAACTTGATGACGTTTTCGTCTTCACGCGCCAGCGTTTTAACTTCATCATCACCTAGGGTTGCCGGTATGGTGATTTTGGCGCGTACCTTGCCGTTAACCTGAATGACGATGAGTTTTTCGTCTTCTACCATGGCGGCTTGGTCGGCTACTGGCCAAACAGCATCTTCGATATGGCCTTCTTGACCCAAAATACTCCATAGCTCATGCGTCATGTGCGGCGCAATTGGCGACAACATGATGGTCACGTTAATCATGATGTTATTGACCAGTGCTTTGTCTTGGGTCGACTCAACCTTGAACTTCATGGTGTGGTTGAGCAATTCCATAATCGCGGCAATCGCGGTATTAAAGGTATTACGACGACCCACATCATCAGTTACTTTTTCAATGGTTTTATGCAATTCTCGGCGTAAGGCTTTTTGCGTATTGTTTAAGCTTAGTCCTTTTAGTTTAGCAATGTCTTGTTGATCACTTTGAAAGTCATAAACAAGTTTCCAAACACGTTTTAAGAATCTATGTGCGCCTTCAACCCCACTATCAGACCATTCTAAGGTTTGTTCCGGTGGCGAAGTGAACATAATAAATAAGCGCACAGTATCTGC
>JABSOG010001097.1 GCA_013216025.1 Algicola sp.
CATGTCTTGCAAGGTTGGATGGTTAAAAATGTCTTGCAGTGATATTTCGACGCCACAACGATTGCGAATTTCAGCCACCAGTCGTATCGCCAGCAGTGAGTGACCGCCCGATTCGAAGAAGTTCGCTGTGGTACTTAAAGCGTTACTGACAGACTCGGTTTTAATGTTCAACACCTCTGCCCAGATACCTGCCAAAGCCAATTCTGCACTGGTCTGCGGCGCTGCGCACTCACCGCTTACCGCTCCTGTAAACAGCGCCATACCATCGGTTGCAGGCAAGGCTTTTCTGTCAACTTTGCCATTTGGCGTCAACGGCCAATCGTCGACCACCATCAAAATACCCGGCACCATATGCGCTGGTAAAGTTTGTGCCAATTCGGATTTGATTGAAGTAATGTAGTCAGCCATACCGTCTACAATATCAGGCACGCCGTTTTCAATAACCGCTTCGCCAGCTTTTACACTGGCAGCTTTTACATAGGCAATCAGTTGCATAGACCCAGCTAACGCTTGGGCCAAGACCAACGCAGAGTCGACCTGTGCCAAACCACCCAGCTGATGTTCTATTTCGCCAAGCTCAATACGCAAACCGCGTATTTTAACCTGATGATCTGTTCGGCCTTGATATTCTATCTCGCCGTTTTCTCGCAAACGGACCAAATCGCCGGTTTTATACCAGCGTTTTGAGCTGTTGGTTTTGACTGCGTCATAAAACGGATTGTCGATAAATGTCTGGGCCGTTAGCTGGGCGCGGTTATGATAGCCTCTGGCAAGGCCGTCACCGCCTATGTATAGCTCACCCACAACGCCTTGTGGTACCAAGTTCAGGTGAGCATCTAATATCACTAATTGAATGTTGTCGATGGGTTTACCAATCGGCACACCCCGGCTGATATCACTGGCGCAATCCCAGTAACTCACATCTATAGCCGCTTCTGTTGGGCCATATAAATTGTGTAGTTCCGACCCAGGCAATACCGCTCTAAAGCCTTGTACATGGCCTTGCTGCAAGGCTTCGCCACTACAGAATAGCTGCTTAACAGTATGGCAATTTTTAAAACCATCAAAATCGAGCATAACCCCCAGCATAGACGGCACAAAGTGCAGTTTGGTAATGCCCTGCCGTTGAATGACTTCGCACAGGTATTGCGGGTCTTTATGACCCTCAGGACGAGCGATCACCAGTTGTGCGCCATACGCCAAAGTCCAGACAAATTCCCACACCGATACGTCAAAACTGTAAGGGGTTTTTTGCAAGACTTTGTCGTCGGCAGTCATGCCATATTTGTTGTGCATCCAGTGGATACGATTAAACAAGGCTTGATGCTCAACCATCACCCCCTTGGGTTTACCTGTAGAGCCTGAGGTATAAATCATATACGCCAGATTCGAAGATTTAACGCTGGCTGGATCACTGATCTGATATTTTGAACAGAAATGGTCGTCGCGATCACCCAATCCATCCAAAGCCAACAAAGTACCGTTGAAGCTACCCAGTAAACCTAGCAGATGGGTTTGGCTGAGCACCACATCAAGTGCGGCATCTTCGAACAGGTAATTAAGACGTTCTTGCGGATAACCCGGGTCCAGTGGCACGTAGGCCCCGCCGGCCTTTAAGATGGCCATGATACCAATCACCATTTCTAATGAGCGCTCGACACAAAGACCCACCAGTGTGTCTGGGCCTACCTGATGCTGCTGGCGTAAATAGTGGGCTAATTGGTTGGATTTGAGATTAAGTTGCTGATAACTCATTTGAGTATTTTCGAAGAAAACAGCCACACTTGCCGGATTTAGCGCAGCTTGTTGTTCAAACAATTGATGAATGCACAGGTCTTTTTGATAGTCTGTAGCCGTGTCATTAAGGGTATACAACAAATGGTTGATTTCATCTGTTGACAAAACAGACAAGCCACTCAGTGTCGCGGTTTGACCTTGCACTTGACTCAGTCCTTCCAGCAAACGACACATATGATCATTTAACTGGACAATATGTTGCTCAGTAAACAAGCCGACATCATAGCTCCAATGTAATCTCACTCCCTGTTCGCTGATGTTCAAGCTCACGGTCAAATCAAACTTTTCTTGCAGCAAGTCAGACTGATAGACGCGCATATCGACACCCGGCAAGTTGAGTATGCCGCCACCGTTATCTAAATTAAAGTCACCATCGGTCAACATCATGATTTGAAATAACGGCGTGTGCGCGGTGCTTCTTGGCGCTTTTAAGCGCTCAACCAGTTGCTCAAACGGCACATCTTGATTCGACTGGGCATCTATATGTACCTGCCTGATATGGGCCAAGTAGTCTGCCAGTTTATTGTTGTGAGTATCAAGATGGGTATCTGCTCGCAGCACCAACGTATTGACAAAGAATCCAACCAAAGGGGTCAGTTCAACTTGCAAACGGTTAGCCACCGGCGTGCCCACGACAATGTCGTTGCTATTACTGTGACGAGACAATAGCAGTGACAACGCGCCATGCAGCAGCATAAACGGGGTTAATTGGTGTTCGCTAGCCACCTCAAGCAAGCGTTTTGCCACCGCCTCAGGTAGCTCACCGGTAACGGCGGCCCCCTCAAAACGTTTGACTTCTGGACGCACTTTATCCAGCGGCAAACAGTGTAG
>JABSOG010001098.1 GCA_013216025.1 Algicola sp.
ACCTAGGCCGTATCGACGAACAGGTTAAAATTCGCGGCTTTAGACTAGAGCTGGGGGAAATAGAACAGCAATTACTCGCATTTGATGCCGTTAAATCAGCCTTGGTTTTAGCTCGCGAAGATCAATTGGTCGCTTACGTTGTTGGCGATGCAGCCAATTTACGAATCCAGTTAGAAACGGTTTTACCTGCGCATATGATCCCGTCATATTTCATTGAATTGGATGAATTGCCGCTCACGGCCAACGGCAAAGTCGACAGCAAAGCCCTGCCAGCACCGCAAGGTGCTGATGTGAAAGGTGAATATATTGCCCCAACCACGACCACCGAAGTCAAACTCAGCCAGATTTGGGCCGAGTTGTTAAAGCTCGATGCAGATACGCTCAGCAATAACGCCAACTTCTTTGAATCGGGTGGACACTCACTGTTGTCAGTACGATTAGTCGGTGAAGTGCTCAGCCAAATGGGCGTAGAATTGGCCATTCGCGATGTGTTCGATCATGTGACACTAAGCGCTTTGGCGGCAAAAATTGATAACAGCTGTGCTCAAAACACCCGCAACGAAGTTGTTGCCATCGATCGCAGCATTCTAATACCTCAGAATCAGCCTCAGAATCAGCCTCAGTCTGAGCATCAACTGCCCGCCTCATTTGCGCAACAAAGATTGTGGTTTATCGACCAAATGGACGGTGGCAGCACTCAGTACAATATGCCCGGTGCACTGCGTTTTAAAGGTGACTTTAGTGAAGACATCATTGAGCAGGCGTTTACCCGCATAATTGAACGTCATGAGCCGCTTCGCACCGTGTTCGTTAACACCGATGATGGCGTAGAGCAGCTTATACGCAACGATTTTGAGTTCACCTTGAATCGCATGACCCTCCACGGTTCAGCGCAACAATTGCAGGCGTTGGCGCAACAAGATGCGACTCGCACTTTCAACCTTGAAAAAGATCTGATGTTAAGTGCCGCTTTTATTCGCTTGGCTGTTAACGAAGGGACTGTTAAAGAAGGCGTTTTGCTATTCAACATGCATCATATCGCATCCGATGGCTGGTCTATGGGTTTGTTGGTCCGTGAATTTTGGACGCAGTATGATGCTATTCGTCAAGGTCTACCTAACCCGTTTGAACCGCTTGCCATTCAATATGCCGATTATGCTGTGTGGCAAAAAGACAGTCTAGACAGTGATTCACAACTAGATTATTGGCAACAACAACTGGCAGGCATACCGCAGGTTCACTCGTTAGGGCTTGACCGCGCAAGACCCAAAGATCAGACCTTTAATGGTAAACGTTATCATTTCAATGCTGACGGGGCGACCCTCGAAGCCCTGAACAAACTGGCGATCACCAACAACGCTACTTTGTTTATGGTGTTACACGGCGCATTTGCGTTGCTGTTGTCGCGCCACAGTGCCAGTACAGACATTGTGATGGGAGTACCGGTCGCCAACCGCATGCAAAAAGCGCTCGAAGATGTCATTGGCTTTTTTGTTAATACCCTGGTATTACGTGCCGATTGTTCGCAAAACCCATCATTTGCTGATTATTTACAGCAAATTAAAACCACCAACTTAGATGCGCAGGCCAATCAAGACGTGCCGTTCGAATATCTGGTCGACCGCCTTAACCCCGAGCGCAGTACCGCCCATGCCCCGCTGTTTCAAATCATGTTTTCAATGGACACGAATGAAAAGCATACCAACGAAAACCACACCAATGAACAAGATATCATGGCAATCGAGGGCTTAACCATAAGCCCATTAGCAGCGCAATCGAATGACATTATTAGCAAATTTGAGCTGATGTTAAACGCCAGTCAAACTGATAACCAGTTGCAATTTAGCTTTGATTACAATACCGATTTATTTGATGCTAACACCATAGAAACTTTGGCTTCTAGCCTGTTGAATTTACTTAGCAGTATCGCCAATAACGCACAAACGCCAATTCATGATTTAGCGATGCTTAGCCAGCCTCAGCAAGATTATTTGCTCAAAGACTTGAATGACACTCAACGGGATTTCCCAGACAATATCGGTATTGCCCAGTGGTTTGAGCAGCAAGTAGCACAGACACCAGACGGCATTGCATTGATTGCTGGGGATGAACAACTTACCTACAGCGAACTCAACTCCCGAGCCAACCGTTTAGCCCATTACTTGCGCAGCAAAGGCGTGAAACCAGACACTTTGGTAGGTCTGCATCTTGAACGTTCGTTTGAAATGGTGATTGGTATTTACGGCATATTAAAAGCGGGTGGGGCGTACGTGCCACTGGACCCTAATTATCCGCAAAGCCGCCTCGATTACATGCAACAAGACAGTAATATAACCTTGGCGTTAACCGAAAAAGAACTGCAACAAGGTTTCTCAGCCTACAGTGATGAAAACCCACAATGCATAACAAAGCCATCAGATTTGGCATACGTGATTTACACCTCGGGTTCAACCGGACAGCCAAAGGGCGTTATGGTCGAACATCGGGCGTTGGTGAATCGCATCGATTGGATGCAAAACCAATATCAACTGTCGCCAGAAGATGCAGTCTTGCAAAAAACACCGTTTAGTTTTGACGTGTCAGTGTGGGAATTCCTCTGGCAGCTGGGTATCGCTGCCCGCTTTGT
>JABSOG010000011.1 GCA_013216025.1 Algicola sp.
TATGTCGGCAAAGAATTGCTGACCCTGCTCGCCAATCACCCCAATATCACCGTAGCGTGGATAAGCTCACGACAACTGGCTGGCCAGTCTTCGCATACACTGGCCACAGGGCTTGATGATTTTCAAATCGAAAACCTGACACCAGAGCAAGTCGGCGACAGACAAACCGACATCATTGTACTGGCTTTGCCCAACGGCTTAGCAGTAGACTTTGTCGACGCATTAAAAACTAATCCTGTCACTCAAGTGATCATCGATTTGTCGGCTGATTATCGTTTTGACGAGAATTGGACATATTCATTACCAGAATTAGACGACCTTGTCGCCCATACATTTAAACCCTACCATCCGGTTAAAATTAGCAACCCCGGTTGTTATGCCACCGCGATGCAATTGGCCTTGGCCCCAATCAAAGATTTGCTGAACGCCAGACCCAACTGTTTTGGTGTTTCGGGCTATTCGGGTGCGGGCACTAAACCCAGCCCTAACAACGACCCGGCCAACCTTAAAGATAACCTCATCGGTTACGGCCTAATTGAACACTTGCACGAAAAAGAAGTGAGTGCTCGCTTACAACAACCCGTTTCATTTTCGCCGCATGTTGCCGAATTCTTCAGAGGCATCAACATGACCGTTCAGGTTGAATTCGAACACAGCCAAACAACCGAAGAGTTATATCAGCTGTTTGAAAACTTTTACGCAGACCACCCTGTGGTGATTTGCCAACAGACCATTCCAACCGTCACCGCAGTGACCAACACGCCAAACTGCCTGATTGGCGGATTTAGCGTCAGCGAAGATGGCAAACGTGCCACCATTATTAGCTGCTTGGACAACTTAACTAAAGGTGCCGCCAGTCAGGCCCTGCAAAATATCAACATAGCGCTGGCACTAGACCCAACAACATCTATTTTCCTCTCAGCAAACAATTCAGCAGCAAAGCACAACTTAGGAGAAACATCATGACAGCCCCCATTTGGCAAAAAAACAGCAAAGCCACCATCGACCAAACCATCATGGATTTTATGGCGGGTGAAGACATTATTCTCGACCGACAACTCATCGGTTACGACATTCAAGCCAGCAAAGCCCACGTTAAAGGTCTTGATTCGATTGATATTTTAACCTCAACCGAAGCGATGCAACTAATAGCACAACTGGATGCATTGCAAACGGCGATAGATGAAAAAGCTTTTGTATTGGATGATAGATTCGAAGATTGCCACTCGGCCATCGAATCCTACTTGGTCGAAAACCTCGGCGAGCTGGGCAAAAAAGTGCACACCGGACGCTCTCGAAACGATCAGATTTTAGTAGCCACAAGGCTCTACCTTAAAGACTCACTGAAAACCGCCATCGAATACGCCAAAACCTCAGCAGATGCCTGTTTGAAACAAGCGGCCGAGACCCAAGAAATCCCGATGCCCGGTTACACCCATATGCAAAGGGCAGTGCCGTCAAGCTGCGGCATGTGGTTTGGCGGATTTGCCGAGGCGATGATTGACAACCTGATGACCCTCAATTCAACCTTGGCGTTAATAGACTCAAATCCACTCGGCACAGCCGCTGGTTATGGCGTAAACCTACCACTCGACAGAACCCTGACCACCAAAGAATTGGGGTTTGCGCGAATGCAAATCAACCCAATTTACGCCCAAAACAGCCGAGGAAAATACGAACTGGCGGTGCTCAACGCCTTATCGCAATGCCTGCTTGATATCAGACGTTACTGCTGGGACTTATCGTTATTCACCACCCAAGAATTCGATTTTGTCAGCCTGCCCGACGAAATGACCACTGGCAGCTCAATCATGCCAAACAAGCGAAACCCAGATTTGGTAGAACTAATGCGAGCAGCCTATGCCACGGTGCAATCGGCAATGGTAGAGCTGCAAACCTTGATATCACTGCCCTCAGGTTATCAGCGAGACTTGCAATTCACCAAAGGCCCGTTGCTACGAGCAGTTAAAAAATCACTGCAAACCCTAATGTTGTTCCCGCAGTTGGTTGAAGGCACAAAATTCAAGGCAGACAAACTCAGCGAAGCGATTGATACCCCAATGTACGCCACTGATTTTGCGGTTGAGCTAAGCGCACGCGGTATGCCGTTTAGAGATGCTTATCAGCAAGTAGTAGAACGATACGATGAATTGCACGACCGAACACCTCAGCAGAGTGTTGAGAAACGGGTTTCTCCCGGTGGTTGTGCTGATTTGCATCTTTGTTGTTTGAGGAATCGATTGGGTAAGATGTAAGGTAGGCGCGAGCTCGGCAATAGCTAGTGCCCGTCCAGAAACGTAGTTTCTATCTGGCAAATGTCAGGACGGGCGCTATGCAAGCGTAGTCGTAAAGCTTACGTTTCAGTAAGTTAGCGGTTTTCATCCGGTCAAGCCGACTGCCGCGCTCGCGCAAAGTTGGCGTTTTAGGATGGACACTAGCTGGAGCTCGCTGTCTACCGCGCAAATTAGATACCAATGGATTTGGTATCAGTTCATTTTAGTTTACTGCTGTTTCCAGTCGTTGCAAATTGCCGGTAAGGGCATCAATGGCTGATTGGCAAACCTCAACAGTCGCCTCAATGCGACAGCTTTCGATGGCCCCTTCAAGCAATTCGATATTGCTGTCAGCCTTAAGCAATTGCCCGTGATAAAACAACTGCTCATCGCCAGTCACATTTTTAAAAGCTTCGATGACATTTCTCTTTTCCAGATTGTCGATTAATCCATCAAGCAGATAACGTAACAACGGCAGAGTATCCTTGTTGTCATTGGGTGTTTGCACATCCATATCAAAATGCCCCGACTGCTGGTAACCACTGGTTCTGGCATAAATAACCGGCAACTGTTCAACACTCGACAACCAGACCCCATACTGCTGTGCATCAAGTAAATAACTTAATACCTGATTAAAGCTGTCAATGCATTGTTTCATATTGTTAGTCCGACAATGCATATTACCCGAACCACCCAACACATCTGTTATCGGTGCAGGTAAATCGACCTCGGAGTAAGCGGCAATGGTATAAATACCATTTTCGGTCAGGCTTTGAAAAGTTTCACTCACCTCACTTTCATCGGAAAAAAACAATATTCGTCCTTCCATTTTTTCCGAATAATGATCATATTCATCTGTTGAAGAAAATATCATTTGTGCAGTCAGGTAAACATGACTACCGAGCTGCAAATGTTGAATGAACTCATCACCGCAGGTCTGAGTACGGCTGGCAACAGTCCCTGCCAAGGTACTTTCTCCCAATTCGCTCAAACTACGCTGTTCAAGTCGCAAGTCAGGCCCCGTATAGTTGATTTTAAACACATGGGATGATGTCAGTTCGTTTTCACTCATGCGACTGTGAAACTCAGCAGTGGCGCTGCCAGATGCCAGCCAGAGATCGACTTCACCACTGACCTTGCCCTGGCTTTCATTAAGCAGCTGATAGACTGATTGCGACGATTTATAATTTATCGTTATTTTGGTATTATTGACCGGCTCGACGGTACCGACTATACAGTTTTCAGCGAGCTCTCCAGTCTCGCTGTTAACGCCCCTGCCAAGCAGGCTTTGACCACCGCCGGGGTTAACAATGGTTGTTGCTTCAATGGGATGCGCCATTGTCAGCGCCATCCATACCCCCGCAACAACCGTTAGTTTTGAAATAGGCTGCATAAACACGCTCCTGATATCATAGATAAAAAAAGCGCCGATGTTTGTCGGCGCAATAGATTAGGGTTTAGCTTTTACTTTAGCGCGTGGCCTCACCAACACAGCGTACACTGTACAAGCGATCTTTTGAGCGCCAGCCGCTGCTAACGTTATCAAAGCTGTTCGATATCCGTTTACGATAGGCTTTGGTTGAACTATTGCTGCCCGACCACCAGTAGCCAGTTGCCTGTTCATTGCGAAGCGTGGCAACTGAAGGGTCATCGGCATTTGTAACATAACCACCCAACAGCGCCTTAAACCCGAGCGTATCCAAGCCGTCTTCACTGTCTAATTGTGCTTTAAGTACATCACCAGACATGGCCGTACCACCAGCATCCTGCCCCGCTCTATTAACCAATAACTGCCAATCCGTTTGTTCTGGTAATCGCCACATAAGACCGGTATCTGCACCGTGTAACTCGTCGTAGCGCTCACAAACCTTCACTGCATCATCCCAAGTGTATAAACGACCATAGGTAAGACAATGCCCTTCCTGTAAATCTCTTGTTACCTCAGTGCCGGCTTCGTTAGCACACCAACCTAACCCGGTGCCATCACTATCAAGACTGATATCAACGTTATCCGCGGTCCAAAATATTGGCTTGGCGCTAGTTTGCAGACCGGTTGTCATATTGATTTTCGACTTAGGCTTTCTAAAAAACTCAAAATCAATCAAGTGCTGATTGCTGAACCAACCTCTGGGTGACGTCTCGAAGATCCCAATGAACAGTGTCGCATTACTGGCCTTAACCCAGTAGTAAAACCAACCATCGATATCGTCCGTTGGAACAATTCTGGTACCGTAAATACCACCTTCCTCAAAAGTGCCTTCTTGCCAATGGCCATTAACATAACCAGTAATAGTGTGCTCGATATTCTGAAAAGCAATGCTCTCCAGTTCCCGATCCACTCTCATAATGAAATCAACATTGATGCCGTTGGGCGGGCCCGACTGATAAAAACCAATATTGATACCATCGAAAGTTTGCATCTTACCGTCAGCATTGAAGTTCAGCAGTGACGCAGTGTAATCAAGCAAAGAATCGCCAGTTTCTTCATCAGGTATGAATTTATGGTCGAACAGTTCGTACGCATGACTTTGATAGTCACCAGCGATTACCTGTTGAGAGTATATTCGCATGGTATTAGCCAATGCATCGTTAAAGTCCAAGGTGAACATGGCGGTATTGTATGTTTTCAAACAAGTTCTAGCCTGCGTACCCAACGGACAATTGGAGGCAATGTAATCAGCACACTCTGTCTCTACATAGTGAGTTGAACAATATTCAGCCAACTCAGACAGCGCATAGGCATTGTCACTGGTTACTGATATGATCTCTTTTAACGCGTATCGCTGAGTACTACTCAAATCACTGGCATAATTGCTTAACAGCGATTGTGCTCGTGTCTGAACTTGTAATTCACTAATATATTCGCTCTCCAATGTCGCTATTGCAGCGCTATTATCAGTGAAATCTACAGAGAACTCGGCTAGCCCAGCGGTAATAAAGCCCGCTGTAGCGGAATACTTCGCGACTCGATAACCCAGAACATTGGCATCGCTAATTTCAAGCGTTTTATCCTCAAACCCCACTCCGTCATATTCGCCTATCCCCTTTGCATACCGAATTGCATTACCAAACATCTCAGTACAGGGGTCCGGGTTTTGCAAAGTACACGTTATTATACCTTCCGGCACAATCGCTAACAGCCCGGTTGGGTCGCCACCATACTGGTGTGCTTTGACAGTAAGTTTCACCGAATTTTTTAATTCCTGTCTTTCTGCTCGTCCTTCTGCTGTCACACTAGCCAATCCGGCGGCAAGATCGGCATTGATATATCCTTCAACTAATTCTTTGTCAGCCTGTGAACGATATTGAGCAGTCATGGATACAAACAGCTGTGTTCCATATTCGATTTCGACTATATAGCTGTCACCAACCGCTTCAAGCAATGCTGAACCGGTTAGGTTTTTTGCAGCTATCGTTTGGCCGGCTATAGACATGCTCAACTCTGTCAGCCCTATTTCATTGCCCAACGCATGGGAAGGGGTAGTATTCAATACAGAAACACTCCAGCTACTGGTGAACGCTGAGCTGGAAGACTCCAGCGCCAAACTGGCACCCGCGTCGAGTTGCAATACCGGCATATCAATGTCCACAGTAACCGAACCACTAAGGCGTGACAGTGTTTCACGATAGCTCATGTTCTGCTTTGCATAAACGTTTGAGTCACTAATCCCCTCTTCTTCCCTAATACCTTTAACCGCTTGAAAGTTTAAAAACCTTTTACTTGCACTGTTGTACGCTGTACCTAATGGCAGGTAATCACTGTCCCCTGCCGGAATAAATTCGCCAGCATAACTGGTCGTGGATAACATTAAAGCCAAGGCGGTTGTGACAGCTTTTGTTTTAAAGCCTGCGTTGATATTTTTCATTCTTTTTACTCCTAAAAACGGTTATAAAGACAAGAGACTTTTGTCGTAACTTTGTTGCCAACTGGCAGCATTCCAAGCGATGTTACAGTCATCCGGCGCACCGTTTTTGCATGTGTCAATTTCACTTTCCAAGTCATCTATGATGTCGTTAACCGTTTGTTTTATCTGATCCAGCTCAGTCCTGTGGGTGGCCGTCATTGTGGCAGGGTTTCGATTGATCAAATTATTAACACGTTTAACGTCGAGTTTGGCTTGCGCCCATTCACTGGTCATTTTTTTAAGTGCAATTTTTGATGAAAATGACAGTGTGTCGTTGATTGTCGGCATCAATGCGGCCAATGCTGGACCAGATTCATCGTATCGGCTGGTGTAATACTTAATCCTGTCATAATCACTCGGCAAAACGAATTGGGCGGGGTAATCAACTTTTACGTAATTAACCGCATTGGTAAACAGGTCCAAGCACGCCTCGGGCGCAGCCAAAGTGCAGCTTTGAAAATTATCGGGCAACACGTTAACCAATTCACCGGGGTTACCGCCAACCTGATGAGCACGCAAAGTTACATTGACTGTTTCAGCATTCTTGATATCTGCCCATGTAATTTCACCCTCGATTTCGACCCCACTCATCGAGACTGCCAATGTGCCGCCAATTTCCTTTTTGTCCTGCTCATTTAAGTAGTCGAAGCGCAACGTCACCATCACCCATGACCCCAACTCAACGGCTTGAATGAATTCGTCACCTATCTGATTAACCAATGCATCGCTGACACCAAGGATGCCAACCCAGTTATGCATTGCCTGGGTCGGCTGCAATCCTTGGTGCGTACCAACACCATTCTCTGCCTCTTCCGTTGGCAGAAGAACCATTTTTTTGGGAGACACTCGACCGATAATCGTATAAGTATTGGAATAGCTGTCTACAGCCGTTTCCATCGCAAAGTCAACACTGCCACTGACCGTCACCGATGGCAGATTCAACTGGGCAGAACCACTGACATTGATTTGGTTCAACACCCCCTGGTAGGATAAATCGACAATTGCGGAAATACTGCTCTTTACATTACCGACAGGCACAGCTGAATCATCAAAGCCATCGCCATCAAGATCGCCCAGCACACCGCCATCACTCAAAGCGGATACAAATATATTGGTGCGCTCACCTTCTTGTTGAGTATTGGAATTGTAACCATTGCCAAGTTTCAGTGTGTCATTGTCATCAGTGATAACAATGACACTGTTCAATTGTTGGTCATGCTCACTTGGTGTCATATTTTTCAATAGTTGCGCTGCTGCTGTTGCAGTTGAAAACGTGCTTGTTACAAGCAGTGCCAACATAGAGCGCCTGAACCTGACCGGGGATATAATTCCTGGGGGTAGATGCTTTTGTTCTTTAACCATAATGCTACTCCGACTACTAATTATTAATATTTTATTGGTATTGGTTGTCTTTAGACGGATTAATTATTAACCGGGTCAATCACTGAACACCAGTGTTAACAGGAGACAGGAGATGTGAATATATAGAAATACAATGGAAAAATAATGTAACATAATGAAATATATGTTCCCTTAAGTCTTGTTTTAACTACGGGTTTATCGTTTTATTTCAACGCCTTACATAGGTTACACCTAAGGTTACACCTGTATCATTTACAATGTGTCACCTACAAACCCCAGATTTTGTGCATTTTGACCCGATACTCCCAGCCAATCCAATCAATCCCAACTATAATCAAGAAAATACAGGCACAAAGGAAGAACCCCATGTTCACTCGCCTCTTTACTAGTAAAAGCACGCTTATCCTCTTGTTTATCTGTTTATTCACTCTGGCAAGCTGTGGCGGAGGTGGCGGTTCTACCACGCCAACACCAACGCCGACACCACCTGTTGATACCACCCCGCCGCCAGATTCGGTGCCCACATCCTTGACCGTCACCGCACTCGATGGTTATCTTGAAAACGCGCTAATTTATATCGATTTAAACGAGAATTACAGTTTTGATGACGGCGAGCCGAACGCCACCACAGATGCCACTGGCACAGTCACTTTTACCATCACCGATATCGCTGAAGCGTTACTCAAACCCATCATTGTTGAAGCAACAGCTGGCGTGACTATCGACCACGGCAATTTGGCCGCCATCGTTGAGAGTTATTCGATGGTTGCGCCGCCGGGTTCTGCGGTTGTTTCGCCCTTAACGACCCTGGCACAACTGAGTTTGGTGCAGGGCCAACAACCCAACATTGATGCCGCCATTAGCGCCGTCAAAACCGCACTGGGCCTAGATGCCGATGCCAACATCATGGCAGATTACCTCAGCAGCGATGGCGAAAATGAACAACTTTATGCGATTGCCCGCTCTCTAGTGCAACTGTTGCCAGCTGACGCAACAGCCCTGTTTGCACAGGGCACACCACAAGAGATCGTTACAGCATTGTTTGACTCATCTGGCGAGGTCGCCACCGCAATCATTGATGCGATAGCACAAGGCGCTGAGCCTAGCTCATTGTTCGTCAGCATAGCCGAAGATGGCACAATCAATGCGCAAGAGATAACAATCGAAGACGCTATTGCCTTTATCGGCGATATTCGGGTATGGGGCGACCAAATCAATTCAGGTTTTTTGCAAAGTGCTGCCGATTTCGTCCTTAAAATCGAAGCTGCAGGACAAGTCGCCGAAGCGGACACCACCGACTTGCTGGAGTTGTTAATGCGCTATAGCGAAGGCGGATTAATTGCGGTAAAAGCCGGGTTATATCGAGAATTTAATGCATCTTTGATTGTTGCGGGGTCAACCGGCACGGTCACGACTTCTTTAAATGAAGAAACCCAGATTGCCACAGTGCAAATCAATGCCGAATTAGACGGTAAAACCGTGGTTGCAACGCTGAGTACTAATACAGAGGAAGCGCTGCAAGTCACCCTGACAGCAATTTTAGACAGTGCCACCGTGATGATTGCGGTAAACGAAGGCAGCGAAATGGCGCTCGACAGTGACACCTTTTTGCCACAAACCATTCGATTGAATGTGGTTATAGACACTAAAACCAACGATGTCAGCACCAGTCCGGTACACTTCACTGGCCTGATTGATGTCGAAACCGTGATATTGACAGATTCGAATAATGACACGGTATTGTTACCAAACAAAATGAGTTTTGTCGGCATGTTCGCGGTCAATGATGAGACGTTTAACGCAGAACTGCACATGTTGGCAGAGCCGACACTGGTAGATGATATCGCCACATGGCCTGAATTCAGCGCTACGCTGCAACTAGATGCCCAACTCACCGGTGTGCCCGATGCCCATATTCTGCTAGACGTCAGCCAAAGTGCCGATGTCACCAACCTAACCGTGACGCTGGTTTACGACGAACGCAGTGTCACCCTTAACATGATGGTTAACGGCACCAACATACAGATCACCGCAACCAACAAAAAAGGCATCACCCTGACTATTGAGCTGATATTGCTACAGGATGGTGATGCACTCGGCACCTTGACCATTGGCGCCAACCAAGTCGCCACCGTCAGCCGAATAGATGGGGTCTATATGGTGACGTTTAGTGATGGAAGGATAGAGCCTTTGTTTTAACAAAGGGGCAAGGGCAGGATACATTTTATACCTGCCTTTTAATATCATTTTACCCAATAATAAGCGACTATTGTATCCCCTTGTTGTGTAGAGATATCTAAACACGATGTGCAATAAGTCTATAGGTATCTTTAATCAATCATATTAATAGAGAGTTTGAAATTGATAACATCTTTCGAGTTAATGCTAGGTTTTGTGATTCTAACATTTGGTATGTCTCAAATTTTGGATGCCGCTATTGCCAGCTCAAAACTCCCAGCATACAAATCTAAATTTAAAACAACCGCTGCGTTGCTTAAAGAATCGAATACGATGGGACTTATTGGTACGTCCCAAAATGCAATAAACGGTCTTTTTGAAGGGATATATGGTGAGAAGCATATATCATCTAGGTGTTTGGCGTTTTCTAGTGTCTCCTCAATTTTGGCCATATCAATAGTCTGTATATTTTTGCCCGAAATAGCCCTTCAGAGTTTAAAAATGGGCATCCCCACTCTTGTGGGACTTATTCTATTTAATCTGATGGTAGACTATATATCGCTAATTGAGACTAGGTATGTGTTGAGCAGAAATATGAAAAGAAAAAGAGACGCAGTATGGTATGCTTTCTTTGATATATTTATTTCTGCATTTATTTTTTCGTTCACCTACATCATTGGGATGATGATTTTATCTATTGGCTTCTCAGAAGCCTATAATATAGACGACATTACACTTATATTCGAAGAAGGAGCAGATGTCGTTTGGATAATTCTTTTCCTATCAACCTTCTTTACAAGTTTAATGTTTTACGTATTTTTAATGTCCTCGGTGTTAATACGAATATTCAAAACTCCTGCGATAAAGTTCATTTCATTGATCGCACAGAGTGACAATCCATTTAAAGTAATCGCCACTACTTTAGGGGTTGTTTCATTAATACTTACATGGTTGGGCACTTCGATCGCCCAATAGTTTGTCGTGTGGCTGTTTACTGAAAACCAATAACCCCACACGCGCCATTCCTTATTTTATCTGCCCCAACAATCCCTTTATCGCCTCAAGCACCGCTTCAGGTTTCTCACCAATAATATCGTGAGTGGTCCCTTTTACCACGCTTAGCCGCGATAGTTCCGATAAATACGCGATCTCCTGTTGTAAGACGCTCCACATTTTATTGAGCTTGATAAAGCGTTCATTTTTCGGATAGGCATCAGGATCATGACTTAACACCACCAATGGTATGCCCTTCAAATCGTAGTTAAAGTCGGCGATTGGGTGATTATAATGGCCTACTCTGGCGTGATTGAGTATTACATGGGCAAATTTGGCCCCACTGTATTGTTCGATAAAACGAGCTTCTTCAGGTTCATCGAGCTTGTCCCATGACTCATACATATCTTGTATTCGGGTCAGTCCAATCGTTGCAGCTCGTTTTGCCCACAGGCTGTCTGACTCAGGTAAAGGGCTCAACCCGCCTTCAGATAAGCCATGCTGATTTGGGTGAGCAGAGTCAGACATCACCATGCCTGCGATTTTGTGCTTAAAGATCAGCGAGTAACGACGAATAATAATGCCACCAACCGAATGACTCACCAACACCACTGGCTTACCTTCAGATACCGCATCAATAATGTGGCCCAAATGCAACGCTCGGTCTTCAAAGGTCATTTCACCTTCAAACCCATCGCTCCAGCCCATGCCTTGGCGGTCGTAATAACAACTTTTATTGGATTGTGCCGTCTGTTTGGCGATTTTATCCCACGCGGTAAACGAATCCTGCCCCATCCCTGATTCATAAACAATCACAGGCGTGCCCTGACCGTGACAGACGTAATGCATGGCTACACCATCAACCTCGATAAATTGGCCCGGAGGCGGAAATTTGTCTTTATTGAGTGACAAACTTATCTGGTGAAAAGCAAACGACAAACCCACCAATAGCAACAGCAACGCCACCAAACCCACAGATATTCGTTTAAACCACCGCATACAATTTCCTTCAAGACTTTTGATTGCTGTCTTTTTATCATCCATCAATAAGGTTTGCAATCACTTGGGGTATACTTTCGTCATCAGGCACATACTCGGCAAAAAACTATGACAAAAGCAGCGCTATTAGGCATACCCTTCGACGACAACTCGTCGTTTGAACGGGGTCCGGCCAAAGCCCCTGCGGTGATCCGCAAGGTATTAAGCAGTGGCTCGCTCAACAGCGGTTGCGAAAATGGACAAAATCTCAAAGACAACCCAGCGTGGGTCGATTGCGGCGATATCCTCATTAATCCACAAGATGATTTCGTTCAAACCATAGAATCGGCCTGCGACAAATTACTCGCCGATGGCACCCGGTTGTTAACCCTTGGTGGCGATCACAGTATTTCGTACCCGCTGCTAAAATCTTACGCCAAGGTTTATCCCAACCTCACCATTTTACACATCGACGCCCATTCAGATTTATACGACAGCTTTAAGGGTAACCGCTTGTCCAATGCCTGTCCTTTTGCCCGTATTATGGAAGACAAATTATGTGTTCGTTTGGTGCAAATGGGTATCCGCACCCTCAACCAGCATCAAGTGGAGCAGGCGCAACGATTTGGCGTACAAATGATTGAAATGAAAGACTGGCAACCGGGTGATATGCCTTCCCTGGAGGGGCCGATTTACCTGTCACTCGATATCGACGGCATCGATCCGGCTTTTGCCCCCGGCGTTTCTCACCGAGAACCGGGCGGATTCACCAGCCGCGAAATCATCAATATTATTCACCAGATAAAAGGCCCTTTGGTCGGTGCAGATATCGTCGAATTCAACCCCTTAAAAGACATCGATAACATGACTGCCCAACTGGCTGCTAAGCTGGTTAAAGAAGTCGCAGGAAAGCTTATCGATACCGAATAAACCGGTAAATTGCGAGTATTTTCGCCATTTTGCATTATACTTGGGTCTAATTGCCCCTATTAAGTATATTTTGGAAGTTATTTGGACACCTTGAATAAGGACGTAACAGCAAAGCCCGTCAGCCTTGCGACCATTTTGTGGGTCATCATCGCAGGTAGCCTGACCATTCATATGGTCGTCATGATCATCGGTCACACCATTTTGGCCGACTGGCGCTGGACCGGATTAGCCGTTCACACCTCGCTCGAAATCAGCGGTGCCATCATTGCTTTGTTTGTTGCCATGTTTTTACTGCGTTATGAACGCTACGGGCAAGGTACACACTTCAACGTCCACATTGCCGCCGCCCTTATCTGCATGGGGGTGCTCGATGGATTTCATGCCATTGTTGAGGTCGGCAATACGTTTGTCTGGCTCCACAGTATCGCCACGTTTAGCGGCGGGCTGCTCTTTGTTCTGGTCTTCATCCCCAAACAATGGTACACCTTCAGCGCCATAAGCTGGCCATTGTTTGTCCTTGGCGGTTCACTGGTGCTGGGGTTGATGTCTTTTGCCTACCCCGAAGTTATCCCCACCATGATAGTAAACAAACAATTTACTTTTTGGGCCGTGCTGCTCAATGTCGTTGGCGGCATCGCGTTGTTCATTTCAGCCATTAAACTGATCTGGTCCTACCAACGCTACAACAATATCGATGATTTGTTGTTTTGCCTGCATTGTTCGCTGTTTGGTGCGGCCGCTATCATGTTTCAGCAATCCTCCTTATGGGACACTTCCTGGTGGGGTTGGCATATTCTGCGTTTATTGGCCTATGCCATTGCCCTGTGGTTTGTGATAAACGGTGAGGCCAAAATTATGAATGAGTTGGAGCAACACCGTTTTCACCTCACCGAACTGGTGGCCAAACAAACACAAACCATTGCCCAAAGCGAAGCGCAATTGATCGACGCACAACGGGTGGCTCATCTGGGCAGTTGGCAACGCAATATCGCCAGTGGCAAAGCGGTGTGGTCAGATGAACTCTATCGCATTTGCGGTTTAACACCCGGCTTGGATGCGCCCACCCAAGACACTTTGATCAATATTCTACACCCAGATGACAAAGACGAGTTTCTTGCGCAATACCAACGTGCCCTAATTGAAGGCCAAACGCCTGAACGAGAATATCGTATTGTACGGCCCAATGGCGAAATTCGCTGGTTGCAGATATCGGGCATGATCAGCTACGACGAATTGGGCAATCCATTAAACGTACTGGGCACTGCTTTAGATATCACCGACCACAAAATAAAAGAAGCGCAAATCGAACATTTGGCCAACCACGATGCCCTGACCGACCTGCCAGCATTACGCCTGTGCCGTGAAAGAATGGGCAACGAACTGGCTCGGGCCAAGCGAAACGGCACTTTGTTTGCTGTGATGTTTGTTGACTTAGACGGTTTTAAACTGATCAACGACAACCTCGGACATGATGTCGGCGATGACTTACTGATCAAAGTCGCACAGCGTCTGACCCGCTGTTTAAGAGATATCGATACGGTGGCCCGCATTGGTGGTGATGAATTTTTGGTCTTGCAAACCGATGTTAAAAATGAATCGTCGGTCTCTATTGTGGCCAAAAAACTCATCGAAACCATCTCGACCAGCTATGTCATTGGCCAACATACCATAGAAATTGGCGCCAGCATCGGCATCTCACTTTACCCGGCCAACGGCGACACCATTAGTACCTTAATGAAACAAGCCGACCAAACCATGTACCGGGTCAAGAAAAGTGGCAAGAACAACTTTGATTTTTCTTGATTAAATCGGCTTAGGCCGCTTTAATTGGGGCACTTCGTGGCGATAAAAGATTAAAAGATCTCAACACGGACAAATACATGGATGTATTATGGTAGAGCAATGCAGGAGCAATTGCCGAGGCACGGAGCCACGGAGCAAGAAAGAGAAAAGAGAAAAGATGAAAGATGAAAAGACCGCACCACTCTTAGACAACAAACTACTTTTGGGTTTTCGTTTTTATATATTTTTGCCCTTTTTTTCTTTTTTTGATTTTCCTCTTTCTTTACTCCGTGGCTCCGTGCCTCCGTGTTGAGTGTTTTTTTCAAAGCGTCAGCTTTACCTAGCGGAAAATAACAATGATTTTAGCAATAGACCAAGGCTCCACAGGCACCACGGTGATCCTGTTCAACCAAGCCGGCGAAGCGCTGAGCCGGGCCTACAGCGAGTTCAGCCAGATTTATCCCCAAGCCTCTTGGGTCGAACATAACCCCGAAGAAATTTGGCAAGTCACGTTGGCCACCATCCATCAAGCCATTAAACAAGCCAACATTAAAACTAACCAGATTCAATCCATCGGCATTACCAATCAGCGCGAAACCACTGTTTTGTGGGATAAAACAACCGGAAAACCGGTGCACAACGCCATCGTCTGGCAATGCCGCCGCTCTAGTGAGATTTGCCAACAGATCAAAGCAGATGGCAAAGCACAGTGGATACAAGATAAAACCGGTTTGGTGGTCGACGCTTATTTCTCGGCGACCAAAATCAAATGGATTTTCGACCAATACCCAGACATCAAACAACAAGCCATAAACGGCAACATTGCTTTTGGTACCATCGACAGCTGGTTGATTTGGAACCTGACCGGCGGCAAAGCCCATGTCACCGATCACACCAACGCCTCGCGCACCCTGTTATACAACATCCATGACCAAGACTGGGATCAAGAATTACTGAGCTTTTTCGATATTCCCAAATCTATCTTGCCCCGTATACAAAACTCCGCATCAGCGTTTGGCAGCACCAAAGCCGGCCTTTTAGGCCCTCAAAGCATCACCATCAATGGCGTTGCAGGTGATCAACAAGCCGCCCTGTTTGGCCAAGGATGTGTCACGCCCGGTGCGGTGAAAAATACCTACGGCACCGGCTGTTTTATGTTGATGCATACCGGCAACACAGCGGTTGCCTCACACAATGGCTTGCTGACAACCATTGCCTGTAGCGCATCTGGCACACCGGCTTATGCGCTCGAAGGCTCGGTATTTATGGCAGGCGCTGCCGTACAGTGGTTACGCGACGAAATGCAACTCATTGAAAAAGCGAGCGAAACGCAAGCCATCGCCGAATCAATCCCAGACACCAGCGGGGTTTTTGTGGTGCCAGCCTTCACAGGCCTAGGCGCACCTTATTGGGATATGGAAGCCCGAGGGGCCATTGTCGGTTTAACTCGGGGGTCGGGCAAAAAACAAATCATTCGCGCCACGCTTGAGGCCATAGCCTATCAAACCAATGATGTGCTCAGTTTGATGGAGCAAGAATCTGAGGTTAAAGTGGTGTCGTTGAAAGTGGACGGAGGAGCCTGCGCCAATAATTTTTTAATGCAATTTCAAGCTGATTTATTGGATGTAACCATCATTCGCCCGAAAAATGTCGACTCCACAGCCCTTGGCGCGGCCTTATTGGCAGGTATTAATGTAGGTTTTTGGTCGTTTGATAACTTGCCTCAGGGATTAAAAACCACAGACCGACAGTTCAATCCTAATATGAAAGGTGATGTGCGTCAGGCAAAATGTGAAGGGTGGCGATTGGCTATTGAAAAGGTAAGGACAGGCTGATTTTTTATTCCAGCTCTTTGGCCATGTCAAAGAAGTTTTCGACATAGTCTCGGGGTAATTGATGGCTTGTCATCACTTCGATACCCGCCTCGCGGGTCATTTTTTGATGTTCTACCAACAAGCTGGTCTTGCTCAACAAGTCAGCCAAAAACAACATTTTTCCTAGACCGGCTTGTGGAGCACGCAGCTGTTCAAGCGCCTCAACCATTATCTGCGGCATCGCCCATTTACGCGCAATTTCAACGGTCATTATATCGCCCCATTGGCGGCAGACTTTTTGATATAACACAGGGTTTGGCTGCTTCACCTTGGTAGACTCACCAAGCTTGTTTGATAGACAATTAAAACTGTAGACCACTCCACAATTATGAATTAACCCCAACACATGACTGCAAAAGGCATTTACACCATGCTGGTGCGCTAAATCCCGACCCGCCATGGCGGTTTGAATGGTATGTTTATGAATAATATCGCTAAAGGACTTAAAAAAACTGGACTTGGTTCGGGTCACATGTGACATCAACACAGTTGTCGCAATGTAACCCACACTCACCAAACCGATTAATGAAGTGGCATGTTGTATGGTGCGAATGTCTTTGCCCTTGGCGTTATACATGTCACTGTTGGCAATGGTCAGTATTTCTCGGGCGACATCTGGCGCATCGCACAAGTCGGTGACCACCTTAATGAAATCTACTTGGGGATCTTCTATGGTGCTAATAAGACGAGTCAAAATACTGGGTAACATCGACATATGCTCGGCCTGATATTCTGGGCTGAGCAAAAACAACTCGGCAT
The DNA here is from genome assembly GCA_013216025.1 of Algicola sp. Classification (GTDB taxonomy): domain Bacteria; phylum Pseudomonadota; class Gammaproteobacteria; order Enterobacterales; family Alteromonadaceae; genus JABSOG01. Next base: position 17,035 of record JABSOG010000011.1, read on the forward strand.
TAACCAACAACGATTGATCAAAAGAGCAAACGGGAGTGTCGCGATCTTCCAAGGTAAATAATATTTCATAAAAATCGGACTCAATAGCCTGTAAAGCGTTCAATGCTTGGTTAGTGGCTGCGCACATTCATTTTCTCCAAATTGATTAAAATCAGCGACTTCAACTCAATTATAGGTGAAATGTGCAAAATGGTGACATTCGCTGACTTAACTTTTCATAATCGCATTAAAAGCAATCCGGATCTCTGAATCCGTCAGCCCCAACTCACGCAACGTTGCTACCGTTTGCGTCATCAAATCAACCCCTTTTTCAGTCAAATTATCACTGCAATGGCTTAATGCTTCGGGATGAATAAAAGTCCCGCGATAACCTCTTTTGACTATCACAAGGTCCCTTTCGAGCAGTTTGTAGGCTTTGGCTACGGTGTTTTGGTTAATCCCCAAATCGTTGGCCAATTGCCGAATCGAAGGCATCGCCATGTCTTGCGCCAAAGCGCCCGAGCGTACACCCTCTTTGACCTGGTTGATCAACTGAGTGAAAATTGGGGTCTGGTCAGATACGTCTATTGCTATTTCCATAAATCGGCTTTGTTGTTTTTTTGTGCTGTACTACTTGATCTAATAATACATCTATAGTATTGTTGCTGCAAGTGCTTGTACTACATGACCTAGTAATACAAGCAGTACCCGAACCCTAGGACATAAGTGTAACGATAGAGGAAGTATATAATGAGCAACAACACTGATAAGAACGCTGATAACAACGTAAGCAAAAACGCAGCCAAACTTCAAATTATCCACGCCCTCGTCTGGGCTGCGCTCATGCTGGCGATATCCTGGGTGACCAAAGGCGGCGAAAACAAAGAAGTCATCTTTTTTCTGATTGCCGGCTGGATGACCACCCAAGGACTATTGCAAAAAGCCCTTGGCGAAGACAAAGACTCAACGGATTATTGCAGCACCAAACTCAAATAAAGATGCGCAGCCGATTGATCAAATAACCTTGCAAATCGCCGATAATTACGGTATTTAACAGGGCAAACTTCTATTCGAGAATGCCCTGTGCAATCCAACATTCGATGCATTACCCAAGCCTGTGATCTCAACGGGCTGACCTACCGTTATATCGACACCAATAAAAACTGCATGGCAGTCGAAGAGTTGCTGATTTTTCAGCTCAACCGAACCCCTTTTAATGTCGAATCGATGGCAGGTTTTTGCAAAGACAAAGAACATCATTACGACCTACTCAAAGACAAAATCAACATGCCCAAAACCCTGGGGTTTCTTGATTACGACTCTCAGGAAATTTTCAAACAATATCTGCATTTTGATTCGCAAGACAAAGTGATCGAGCAAATAGAGCAAAACTTCGACTACCCCTTGGTGATCAAACAAAACAAGGGCGCTTTGGGGATTAATGTGTTTCGCTGTCACACTCAAGCACAAATAAGGCAGGCACTGGGCCAAATTTACGACAAGCAATCCATCAATTACGATTATGTCGCCTTAGCCCAGCAATACATCAAACCTAAAATAGAATTCAGAGTGATCTTTTTCGACGGTAAACCCGTCTTATCTTATGAGCGTGTATTCGCAAAAACTGAATTTGGCGCAAGATACTGGGAAACCGAAGAAGGCAAAGCCCTGCCAGTCACCGATCAAGATTTGGTGCAGCGTTCTGCCCGAGAATTTGCCCCGGCAGTCACCCTACCCGGCCTGAGATATGTGGCGCTCGATATCATCTTAAATGAGCAGGACGAACTATATTTGCTTGAGTTAAACTCAGGCCCTCAGGTCAATCACTTTATTCAGAGCAATGGTGAAGCGCCTGTGGTAGAGATGTATTCGAATATCTTAAAGGCGTATTTTGCTTCGTAGTCGCTAGTCGCTACCGCGATGTTGGCCTACGGCCATTAAAGTCAAAAGCTTTGCCACGGAGGCACGGAGCGGCGGAGGAAAGAAAGAGTAAGACAAAAGAAAAAAGATAAGCAATGATATAAATAATAATTAGAGGTAACTAAATCAGTATTTTATATCCTTTGTTTTTGATCTTTTCTCTTTCCTTTCCTCCGTGGCTCCGTGCCTCCGTGGCGAGTCTTTTGACCTTCGGGCCGCAGGCCGACCAACAGCCGTAAGGCAAAAAAAACGTACAAATTACCAACACCCGGCCAATTTATTTTTGACAATTCAATCGAACCTTTGTATAACTGTGGCGTTTTTAATTTAATCCAAACAGAGAATCTGACCTAAACCATGGTTTGTAACGACGTTATCAAAACATCCGGATTTATCTTTGCCAGCACCTTCGGCTGCAAATGGATCATGATCTGAGCCAACCTCCCCGGCATCAGTGCGCCTGAAAATCAAACTGTCATTATCAGCCGCATCACAGAATAATCGCGTATTTGTACTATAGTTTTACATCATTATACCAATGAGATTAATTAACAGATCTAATTTTAGGCAGATAAAAAAAGCAGTAGCAAGGCATTAATCGCCGTCACTAGTTACACTAATGACAAGATTAATAACGCAGCTAATGCTTATTTTAGCCAGTAAAATGATCTGTTAATTAATGGATTTGGTATTGGTTCAAGCCAAACGCAAAAATCAATATCACCCTACAATTTGAAATTCAGCATCAATCCGTCCAGCTTTTAATCGGGATTTGATGCCTTTAAGGAATACCTCATGAGCAACGACTCACAACGATTTGATTCGAAAAAAGCCCCCGAACCTGTCGGTTTATATCCCCATGCCCGCCGCGTAGGGCAATTGCTGTTTTTGTCTGGTGTTGGCCCTCGCCAGCGTGGCCAAAAAGCCATTCCGGGTGTCACCCTCGATGAAAACAACAACATCACAGAATATGACATAGCAACCCAATGCCGCTGCGTATTCGACAACGTACGCTGGATACTCGAAGAGTCGGGTTCGAGCTGGGACCAACTGGTTGATGTCACCGTGTTTTTAACCAACATGAAAGACGACTTTGCCATCTATAACAAAATCTACGCCGAGTACTTTGCCGACAACCAGCCGTGTCGTACCACAGTCGAAATCAATTGTCTGCCGACCCCTATCGCCATTGAACTTAAATGCATCGCGACCATTGATTAAAAGAAGAGGAAAAACCCATGAGCAAACCAACCCCCAAAATAATGGCCCCGTTTAATTTTAAAAAGTGGATAGCAGAACACCGCCATTTGTTGCAGCCACCGGTATGCAACAAAGCGGTTTACGTCGATGGCGACTTTATTGTCATGGTTGTTGGCGGTCCCAACGGTCGCAGAGATTTTCACTGGGAAGAAGGCCCTGAGTTTTTCTATCAGCTTGAAGGCGAAATGGAATTGCGCTTGATGATCGACGGCAAACGCGAAGTTCATCCGCTTAAAGAAGGCGATATCTTTTTGTTGCCACCCGAAATACCGCACTCGCCGGTGCGTTTTGCCAACTCAATTGGCTTGGTGGTCGAACGTAAACGCACCGAAAACGAACGTGATGGCCTGATGTGGTTCTGCGAGAATTGCGATCACAAACTGTACGAAGAATTCTTCGCGCTGCGCAACATCGAAACCGACTTTCAGGCAGTATTCGCCCGATTCTTCGAAAGCGAAGCCCATCGCACCTGCGACAAATGCGGCACTGTGATGCCCGATTGCAACAAATTGGATTTATAAGCCATGTTAAAAATCGATATCCATACTCACATACTCCCTAAAAACTGGCCAAACCTAAAAGAAAAGTACGGTTACGGCGGTTTTATTCATCTAGACCATCACAAATGTGGTTGCGCCCGGATGATGCAAGAAGACAAATTCTTTCGCGAAATAGATGCCAACTGCTGGGACGAAAACATTCGCATCAAAGAATACAACGACTTTGGTATTCAGGTGCAGGTTCTGTCGACCGTGCCGGTGATGTTCAGCTACTGGGCCAAACCCGATGACGCTTACGATTTGTCGCGTTTTTTGAACGACCACATTGCAGGCATCGTCAAATCACAACCCAAACACTTTATCGGCCTTGGCACCATACCGATGCAATCGGCCGACCTTGCGATAAAAGAGCTAGAACGCTGCGTTAAAGACTTGGGCCTTGCCGGAGTGCAAATTGGCAGCAACATCAATGACAAAAACCTCAGTGAACCAGAATTTTTTGACATTTTTGCCGCCGCCGAAGAACTCGGTGCCGCAGTTTTTGTTCACCCATGGAACATGATGGGCAAAGACGTGATGCAAGATTATTGGCTACCGTGGTTAGTGGGGATGCCAGCCGAAAGTTCGCGCGCCATTTGCTCGCTGATCTTTGGTGGTGTGTTAGAACGCCTGCCCAAACTGCGTATCGCTTTTGCCCATGGCGGCGGTTCATTCCCGGCCACCATTGGTCGTGTTGAACACGGTTTTAACGTTCGCCCAGATTTATGCGCGGTGCACAACAACATTAACCCAAGGGATTACCTCAAAAAAATCTACTTCGATTCATTGGTTCACGACAAGCTAAAACTCGATTACATGATTGACTTGATGGGTGCCGACCGCATTGCCCTTGGCAGCGATTACCCCTTTCCGCTGGGCGAATTAGAACCCGGCAAGCTCATCCAAACCAGCGATTACAGCGAAGACATTCAGGCCCAATTGTTAAACGGCACCGCGCTAGATTGGCTTAACCTCAAACCAGAGATCTTTATGCCATGAAACTAACCGCTACCATCGACAACCAAGACTATCAAGTCTTGCTGGCCGCAGCGCAAAGCATCGCCATTTCGGTCAATTTTAACGGCGAACAACCCAACCATTTCGGCGTACCGGGCGCAACTGCTCACGCCATTGAAGGCGGCGAATTTGTTGGCGATACTCGCCGGGGCGGCAGTTGCAATGTCGACCAAATCACCATGGTCCCCCATTGCAACGGCACCCACACCGAGTGCGTTGGCCATATCATTAACGAACGGTTAAGCGTCAATCAACTGTTGCAAGATACTTTGGTGACTGCGCGACTTATTACGGTATCCCCAGTGATTGTCAGTGGAGACCACGACGAGTACAAACCGGCATTAGACAACGGCGACAAGCTCATCGATAAAGCCAGTTTGGTTGAACAGCTTAAAGACGTTAGCGATGCTGAACTCGAAGCTTTGGTTATTCGCACGCTGCCCAACGATGTCGAAAAACAAACAATGCACTATGACGAAAACCACTATCCACCGTTTATCAGTCATGACGCCATCGCTTATTTGAACAATCGGGGCGTGCGCCACATTTTGGTCGATTTTCCATCCATCGACCGCATGTATGACGAGGGCAACCTCAGCAGTCACCACCTGTATTGGCAGGTCAAACCGCTGTCGCGCCAAACTGATGAAGATGTGCTGAGCTTTAAAACTATCACCGAAATGGTTTACATAACCCCAACCATTACCGACGGCCTGTATTTGCTCAATATGCAAATTGCCCCGTTTGAGCTGGACGCGGCCCCAAGCCGCCCGATGCTGCTTCCTTTGATTAAAATTTAATACGAGTAAACAATAATGACCTATCAAACCACCCTTGATTACGCCCAGCAGCAGGACGAACTCGATCCGCTCAAGCATTTTCGCGACCAGTTTCATATTCCCAAGCAACAAAACGGCAAAGACGAAGTGTATTTTGTTGGCAACTCACTGGGCTTACAGCCCAAATTAACCAGCGAATACGTCAACGACGAGCTGACCAAATGGCAAAAACTCGGGGTAAAAGGCCACTTCGAAAGCGAACACCCGTGGATGCCCTATCACGAATTTTTAACCGAGCAATCAGCCAAAATCGTCGGTGGTCAAAACAACGAAGTGGTGTGCATGAACACACTCACCGCCAACTTGCATTTTATGATGGTGTCGTTTTTCAAACCGACCAAAGAGCGCTTTAAAATTGTCATAGAAGATCACGCCTTTCCATCCGATCACTACGCAGTAGAATCACAGTTGCGTCACCACGGTTTAGATCCCAAAGACGCGATGATTTTGCTCAAACCCCGCGAAGGCGAAGAGCTGTTAAATCATGACGACATCAAAGCGCTTATTGACGAACAAGGCGACAGCATCGCCCTGCTGATGTTGCCGGGCGTACAGTATTACACCGGCCAAGTGCTCGACATGAAATCCATCACCCAATGGGGCCACGACAAAGGCATCATGGTCGGTTTCGATTTAGCTCATGCCGCCGGCAACGTGCCCATGCAGCTGCACGACTGGGACGTCGATTTTGCCTGCTGGTGTAACTACAAATACATCAATTCAGGCCCGGGCGCTGTCGGCGGCTGCTTTGTTCACGAACGCCACGCCACCAACACCAAATTAAACCGCTTTGCCGGTTGGTGGGGTCACGACAAAACCACCCGCTTCAAAATGGCCAACGAATTTAGTGCCACGCCAACGGCAGAAGGCTGGCAACTGAGTAACCCGCCTATATTGTCACTGGCCGCCATTCGCGCCTCACTAGAAGTATTCAGACAAGCGGGCGGTATGGAGCCATTGCGCGAAAAGTCATTAAAATTAACCGGTTACATGGAATACCTGTTAAAAGCCGAAATGGGCGATCGTATCCACGTCATCACCCCGGCAGATCCTGCACAACGAGGTTGCCAGCTATCATTGTCGGTCAGAATGGACGGTAAAGAAGGCAAAGACGTATTCAATGCCCTCGAAGCGGCTGGTTGCACCACCGATTGGCGCGAACCCAATGTGATCCGCTGCGCCCCGGTGCCGTTGTACAACAGTTTTGTTGACGTGTACGACTTTGTGCAAACCCTCAAAGCCTGTTTTGAATAAGGATGCCAACATGAAACCACAACACATCACCGTAATTGGTGCCGGTCCGGTTGGTTCGCTAACCGCCATCTATCTGGCCCAGCGCGGCTACCAAGTCAGCGTATTTGAAAAACGCCCAGACATGCGCAACAGCAATATTTCAGCAGGCCGTTCAATCAATCTGGCCTTGGCCAACCGAGGCATTCACCCGCTCAATGAAGTGGGGTTGATGGACAAAATTGAAAAAATGCTGATCCCCATGAACGGCAGAATGGTGCACGACATTCAAGGCAACACCAATTTCCAGGCCTACGGCCAACGTGAACACGAAGTGATTTACTCGATATCGCGCGGCGAATTGAACAAACTGCTGATGAACGAAGCGCAAGCGACCGGCAGCGTCGACATCCACTTTTGCGAAGCGGTCACCGACATTGATTTTGAACAAAAAACCGTGTCATTTACCAACGAAAACAGCGGCGAAACCACCACTCACCCATTCGAATTATTGATTGGTGCAGACGGCAGCGGTTCGATAGTACGTAAAGCCATCCACCAGCAACTGGGCAGCAAAGAACACAGCGAAGACGGCCCGTTCAACCGTTTCGACCAATTGGGCCATTCGTACAAAGAGCTGTGTATCCCGGCGGGCAAAGACAAGAATTTCTTGATTGAAAAGAAAGCCCTGCACATTTGGCCAAGGGGCGAATACATGTTAATCGCCCTGCCCAACCTGGATGGCAGCTTCACCGTCACCCTGTTTTTACCCAACGAAGGCGAAAACAGCTTTGCCGAACTGACCACCGAAGAAAGTGTCACCGCCTTCTTTAAAGAACAGTTTGCTGATGCCCTTGCGGTGATCCCAACCCTTGCAGAAGACTTTTTTGCCAATCCCACTGGCCACTTAGCCACGGTACGTTGCGACCCCTGGCACCACGCCAACAACACCTTGCTAATTGGTGATGCGGCGCACGGTATAGTGCCTTTTCACGGCCAAGGCATGAATTGCGGTTTTGAAGATGCCGGTGTACTCAACCAAATTCTCGACAAATTCGCCGACAATGAGCACGACAACTGGGAGAACGTCTTTGCAGAATACGCCGCCGAACGCCAACCCAACGGCAACGCAATAGCAGACTTAGCGCTAGACAACTACATAGAAATGCGTTCTAGCGTGGCTGACCCCAAATACCTGCTCAAAAAAGAGTTGGCCTTTGAACTAGAAAAGCGCCACCCGGATCACTTTATTCCCCGTTATTCAATGGTGATGTTCCACCTGCTGCCTTACGCAGATGCGCAGCGACGAGGTGTCATTCAAAACGAGATTTTGAATGAGTTAACAGCCAATGCCACTGAGGTAGCCGAAGTTGATATGGATTTAGCGGATAAGTTGATTGGTGAGCGATTGATGTAGAGGTTTTGCACAACGATAATTTGCCGACGAAACCTGCCCTACGATAAATCTCAAACGTAGGGTGGGTTAGTGAGGTACGAGCGTAACCCGCCATATAACACATTAGCCGCAGCGAGCTAATCCACTTCCTCCAAAGCTTGAGATATAATCGAGGATTCGACACCTTGCCGTTTTAGGCTTTCAACCAATTTGTTAATATCAGAACCTTCCAGCTTGGCCAAATCCTGCCGCAAGCCTTGTCCAACATACGCTCGCATCAAAGGTTGATATCCCGAAAAACCAAGCTGAGGTGAAATCCGCTTAAGATCATCAACCACATCTTGCGGCACTCTTAACGTAATAGAGGTCATCGGCCTTTCTTTGCCCAATCGCTTTTTGAGATCATTGCTGTTCATAATCTTTTCTTTCCTGTTTGGTTGCTCGCCTTGCCGAAATAATACGAAAAATATCACCGTCCCTGATTGTCTGTACCACGTATAACACCTGCCAATTGTTGGTCATACCAACCACCGCATCCCTGTTTTCTCCACCTATGGATTCGGTTTTCAAGTAGCAGACGAATGGATCAAACAAGGCCTCACAAGCACTTTCAAAGGCGATTCCATGCTTGATTAGATTGCTTTGCGCCTTTTGGCTGTCCTATTCAAACTGAATATTTTGGGCGGTATATCTTATGTTCATAATTTATAACAATAGACAAAACATACATACGTTGTCAATACACTTTGAACATCGTGACGACAATGCCTGACAATAAAAACTGTCTGCGATATTACGCTGACACCACAAACAAGAAAGCGGTAGATTTCTTGTTATTACGGGCTATCCGTGAGGCTTGAACGTATCTAAAGGCCAACGGGGAAGGCTTCCCCGTGTACTTGTTTGCGTTTTCTCTTATAGATCCTTGCAGGAACGACCTGTTTTCGCTCAACCCTTCACGAAACCAACGGCAATCAATGGAACACTATTATGAATTTATTTACTGGATTTTTGGTTGAAGACGAAGTCTACATGTCACAACTTGTCAATTTTTACAACAAGTACCAAACCAGAGTTTTATCCTGTTTGCCCTGGGTCGCCGCAGAACTGGCCAACAACAGTGGTTTTTCAACAATGATTGAAATCATTCAACAATATGGCGGCCGCAAACTCTACATCGCCACCAATAAAGAAGACTTCAACAAAAAACTCAACATCAACCTGTCTGACAATCAATACCACCGTATCATCGAAAATACCGATGCACGCGGGTTTGTCGATCTGCCCTCACTTTGGGGGATATTTTTGGCGGTACGGCGCGCCGCCATTATCGAAGCACTCGACGAAGGCCGCTCCAAAGACGATATTATCCGTAACTTCGGCATCACCGAGCGTGGTTTACGTAATTACAAGGTAGGAGCGAGCTCCAGCTCGCGATAAATGGCGCAGCCATTTCAAAACATCGGTCTAACAAGAATAATCGTGATCCCCAGTGGAGTTGACATCTGTTGGTAAACCCTATGAATATCAATAAGTTGTTTTTATGTAGGTAAGCAAGAACGGTGGTAATAGACAAGGTCAGGCGCGAGCAAAAGACGTGACCACCCTTCTATGAGACTAACCAACCTTTCTCGACAGGCTCCTAAACATATTCCTCCAACAAAACCCGCGTCTCCTGCGCCTCCGGGTGTTGAATCTTAAGTCGTATCTCAAGCGCGGCTTCAAAGCGTTTTTTCGCCAAGTCACGCTCCCCCAATGCCTTGTGACAAATACCACAAAGGTGTAAACCATTGGCGATACCCCAGGCATATTGGCATTTAGGATGCTCAGAGCGGTCCAACGCCTTACGTGCATAACACAATGCCTTTCGGGGTTCAGGGATAGCTAGATTTATTTTTGCCAGTTGTAGAAGCAAATCAATAGCAAATTGCCCATAACCACAGCCTTCGGCATGATTCAGACCTGTAGTTGCTTCTAACAAAGCGTCCGCTAAGTTACCTGCACAATAACTGATTGCTGCAGCTAAAATATGTGCACGAATAATGCATTCCATGTGACCGGATTGTTCCGCCCAATCACGGATTTTTTTTAGGTGATAACGAGCTTCAATTAGAGAATCGGACAAGCAATGGTGACCAAGCAAGGAATGGCAAAATGCCGTAATATTTGGCCATTTATAACGATGAGAATCTCGCAGATTAGCAACAGTACGCTGATAAACACTCTTTTGCGCTCCTATACAGAAAAATTGCTCGGCTTCATAAAAACCAGTTAGAGCATAAAGAGGTTCACCTTCTATCTCCATCGCTTCGGCAAATCTCAATTGTGCTTTTTGTGTTTCACCAAGCAAGTGATAAGTACTTGCCAGAAAAGCGCTATTATTGGCATTCACGTATTTATTGTCAGCATCAGCATATTCAATAGCTTCCTTTAGTTGTTTTTGTGCCTGAGGGAAACTCCCGCACTGCATTGAAATACAAGCACTATTTTGCAGCACCTGTGAAAGAGTTGCTGGCTCTCCATTTTGTTGTGCAATACCGAACGATAAATCGAAACAACACTGCGCGATTGTAAAATCCCCCAATTCATATGCAGCAAGTCCCCACCAATTTAGTAGTGCGCCCCGCGAATCAGTCGCTAATTCCAATGTAAAACAAACAGGATCACCAGCCTCAGCAAAAAGCGAAATTATCCGAATCATTCGACCATAATCACACAATATATTGTATAGATGCGCTACTCCTCCTTTTCCACCCATGACCCCCTCAAACAAGTCATACGCCTCCTTAAAACGCCCTGCCAAAATACTATGTTCAATCAATGCTTCATACCGATCTAAGAGTTGTGTTTCCACCGGTTTCGAATCAGGCTTACTATCCAACCCAACAGCCAGTTTGCTCCTAACAGCTTCATGAATATCCAGAGCTGGCACACCAAGCAACCCTCGAAAATACTCCCTCAAAAACGGATGAGCAGTATAAGTTAAGGCATTTCGCCGTTGATAAGTAAAAATCAGCCCTTGTTTACATAAACGCTCAGCAATTCGAACCAGTGTTCTTTCTTGATAACCAACCAAAGCCCCTGCAACATCCCCGCCAGCATCAATCACATACCCCATCAGTTCCACAGATACACCGCTAGGGAATATAGACAATCTAACCAATAAATCCTTTTCATCTGCCGGAAGATTTATCGCATACCCCGCCAGAACACGCGCCAATCTCGCCGCCTGAGTTTCATCCTCGGCTGCTTCTTCAAGGTTAAATTCTTCTGCCCCTTTTGGGTCACCACCACAAAAGCGATTCAGATAAGACCCCAGTACAGACACCGACAGTGCATGATTGCCAACAGATTTTGCCAAGCCCTTCAACTGCTGCTCTTCACCTCTAATCTCCCAAGCTTGAAGAACACTTACAGCGGTTTCTTCATCCAGCTCATCCAACTGCGTACCAAGATAGCCAGACCCGTCCCATGGCTCCAAATCAGTGAGCTTAAACCTCGATGTGATCAATGCACAGGTTGCTCCTAATCCCCCAGCGATAGCACGCAATAAGTTTTTGAGGCGATAGTCCTCCAAATCCCCTTTGGCTCTGCCCGCCCCTCCAACCGATTGCACCATCTCTAAACCATCGAGTACCAACAAGTGCGGCTCTCCACCTGACAAGGCTCGTTGTAATCGCCCTAAACGACCCGCAATCCCATCGCCTTCGCTACCAGCAAACACAACACATGCCTCAGCCAAAAATGCATCGGTATTGGGCTCTTCATAAAATGACCAGACCAATACGCTACCGCGTAATTTGTCTTTACGAATGGTGCGCAAAAAATGCTGAATTGTTGCTGTTTTTCCTGCACCACCCATAGCAACCAGAGCACGCACCCGATCTGGATGAACAGGGTCATTCCACCACTCATGTAATCCTGCCAGTAATTCTGTTCTGCCTCGAAAATGAGGCGCGGGTTGTAATGGATGCACTTCACGAAAAATTGATGTGCGTATTTGAGGAGCTTTGGCTGAGGCTGAACGGGGCGCTTTTGCCCAGTTTGATAAACTGGTTGCGACTTTTAGTGCCAAATCTTTTGGTGTATCAAATTTATCTCGGGTAAGTCCGGCTTCACGTTCAAGAAACGATTTAAAATCTTGTAACGCTGTTACACTTTTGACTACTTTTCCGATGGCCTCTGGTGTTTTGGCATCCACCAAAAGGTCCTGCTCTTTGGGCTCTGTCCAGCCATAACTCTGGTCAACCAAAAATGCGAATACCGGCTTACCCGCCGCAATCGCCGTCTCAACCTCAATCCAAGTGATACTTTTGTGGTCGTCACCCCCTTCATCAGCAGTCGGTACCCAACCGTAGCGATGAGCAACCATCACCACCAAGGCGTCACATTGACGAACTTTGTCTTGGCAAACTTCAATCGGTTCACTGGGCTGGGCACCGAACGTTTCCATACCTACCGGCAGATCGCCAAGACGCATAATGGCATCAGAGACTTGTTTACGGTGTTTCTGCATATCGATGGCGGTTGAAGACAAGAAGATTCGATAGATTTCGGTGGTGGTTTGCGTCATGGCCTTTCCCTTATTTACAGCATCTATTTAGCATAGTTGCGAAATTAGGCATCTCAATGTCAATATCTGATTATTTTCGGTCTATTACTGTATTGAAAGCCTTGGCCATTCAAGATACCCTGTACCGTCTAATAATCACGGATTTAAGAGTATAAAAGATGAAACGTTTAATATTGGGTGTGTCGGTGCTGTTTCTGGCTATTTCTTGCAAAGATGTTGATCAATGCGGGTCAACACCAAATTCGCAATATCATATCACCGCCATAGAGGTCACTCCTGTCACCTACAGTGAACTGCCTACACTCATTGGGTTTAAGGTTACAACCACAGCTGTGGACACCAACAATGCCGTTGACGCCAATCAGTTCATGCTGGAGTTGAACGCCGATACGGCGATAAACCCAACCCTTGTCAAAAACAGCCCAGACAATGGCTATAACTTTAGCTTTAGCTTTAGCTTTTCGTTAATGAGCAAAGCCTACGCCTGTTCACCAGTAGCGCCTTATACCGAAGAAAAAATCACCCAGTTGAATATCACGTCTGACAACGATTTTTCTGCCGATTACCCTGCGGGCAGTAATCTCAATGCGCTGTTCAATGTGCTATATAGTGAATCGGTGGTAGTACCAACACATACCAACAGCAACGGTGATAGAACGGCTTATACATTGGCTGAATACGTGGCGACTACCCCTAACGCTTCGCAAATACTTCAACTGAAATTAATTCAAGCGCCAGAGACACTAAAAACCCATCAATTTACCATTGATTATATGCATGATGATGGTCAGCAGTTTACGGTGTCGACGGGTGTTGTGACATTTGAATAAATGGGCTAGGCAGGTTTATTAATTATAAGAAACTGTCACCGTAATGATGTCAGAATATTGGCCGGCGGCATCGAGGCCGTTAGATTGTGGGGTGATTTTTAAAGCTCTGGATTTGCCGGTACCATTGGCGTCCGATCCGGTTGCGGTATTAACATCGGTATAACCACCAGCCAGGTCGATAGCAGCAGAACCATCACCAACACTCAGGGTGTAGGCGATTTTGTTGTTGCCATCGACCAAAAAGCCATTATTGGCCGAGGAATAATTGGTGGTCGCAGTACGCCCGGTGTTGCACCAAACCTCTAATGAACCGATGTCTTGCGTCGTATTGTTTTGGTCAATCACCATGGTGGTGGCCCCATTGCTGTCGGTGCCTTTAACCTTGCAGACAGGCTCAATAGTGCCCGAGAAGTTGAACGAAGTGCTGTTTGTATCAGACACACTAACCGCAGCCAACGCCGATAAAGACCCTACTGTTGTGACCAAACTCACCGATTTGATTAATGTATTCATCCACTTCACCTTTGATACTACTCCTATAGTCATCGGCACACTCAACCAAAACATGAGTGATTTATCTACCTTATACTAAAATAAGTGACGCAGCAGCAAATTAATCCAATGACCCTCTTTTTTTCGCCACGCAGTGGCACCTATAAAGCTGCGCAGCAGATTTATCACCCAATACATCACTAAATTAATTGGCGATGCCAAAATCGAAGGGTTTGATTTTAATGTTGATGATGATCCTTTGATGCAATAACCGATCAATAACTGATCAATAACAACAGGGGGATGGTTCACACCCTCGCTATCTAATTCACCGCCGTACACCTATTTATGATATAGTCCCTGCCCATTTCATTTCATCCCATTCGCCTGAGTTCAACCATCAGGCAAACAAGATTCCCGATTTATTCGCTTTGATGCTCAAACGAGACAATAGTGCATAATTGGCCATTTTGCATCGACAAACGCCAATTATTGACCCTGCCAGCCCCTAAGAAATAGGGCGAATTGCAACGTTAATAGTTCCTTTAATGCAATAACATTTCTTGACTGCCTCAAGAAAAGGAAACACCATGAACAAATTAACCATCGGAGTCATTGGGACTTCAAGAAAGACTGATGAGCGACGCCTGCCAATCCACCCGGCACATTTATCTCGAATTCCTGAAGAAAGTCGTCGTCACCTAATATTTGAAAAAGGCTATGGCAAACCCTTTGGTATCACCGACGACGAAATCGCCGCTCAAACCGGTGGTATTGCCACACGTCATGAAATATTGGCCGACATCGGACAGGTTATTATTGCCAAGCCAATGCTCGAAGATTTATTAGAATTAAGAGAAGGCGCATTTTGTGGGGTTATGTGCATTGTGTACAGAACGAAGACATCACCCAAGCCGCCATTGATCGCAAACTAACGCTCATCGCCTTTGAAGACATGTTTATTTGGTCGCCCAGCGGCAATATGGGCCGCCATACCTTTTACAAAAATAACGAAATGGCCGGTTATTGCGCAATATTGCACGCCTTGCAGCTCAGAGGTATTGATGGACATTATGGCAATCAGCGTAAAACCATCATTTTCAGTTTTGGCGCGGTCAGCCGGGGCGCGATATACGCACTTAAAGCACATGGATTCAGAGATATAACCATCTGCGTCCAACGTCCAGACCACGAAGTGCGTGAAGAAATCCTTGATTGTCACTACGTGAAAATTCGTACTGGCAGCGAAGGCGAAGCCCGAATGATGGTGGTAGAACACGATGGCACGACCCGGCCACTGACTGAGTTGATTAGCGAAGCCGACATCATCGTCAATGGCACCTTTCAGGAAACAGACAACCCCACTAACTTTGTCATCGAATCAGAAGACGACTGCCTCAAGCGCAATAGCCTGATTATTGATGTCAGTTGTGATGAAGGCATGGGATTCTATTTTGCCAAACCCACCACCTTCAAAAACCCAATGTTCAAGCATGGCACCGTCGATTACTATGCGGTAGATCACACCCCAAGCTACCTGTGGGAAAGTGCCACACGCTCAATTTCTGCTGCGCTGCTAGTTTATATTCCAACGGTGGTTGCAGGTCGTGCTCGCTGGCAAGAGATTGATACGATTCGAAAAGCCATCAATCTTGAAGACGGCATAATTAAGAGTCCAGCGATTCTGTCATTTCAAAATCGCGAAGCCGAGCATCCTTATGCGGTGATTAAACCTGCCTGATAAGATTTCAAGGGGTCAGATTTCAAGGGGTCAGAGATCTTGAAAGATCAAAAAGCATAATATAATCAATGCATTAGAATCAAGGGGCCAGAGAGATGGGTATGATCCAGTGTTATGACTCGCCACATCACCTCTGGCCCCTTGATTTTAAGTGATTGATAGTACAGTAATTAATTGCTTTTCAAGATCTCTGACCCCTTGAAAAAAACCTAACCCCGATCCAACAACCGCGCAGGTTTAATCACCACCACAGCACAAGCAATCAAACCAATCGCGGCAATGTTCACCAGTTGACCATAATTATCTTCACCCAGCATAAACGCTGCCACCATTGGCCCAGTTGCCAACCCCATTTTTGAGGCGAAACCGCCCAACGCGGCCAGTTGGCCTGCTTTGTCTAGCGCTGCACATATGCCAAACAAGTAAGGCAAAACAAAGGCCCAGCAAATGCCGATGACAATGTTGGCATACAAATACACCGACTCTGATGCACTAAAATGCAAGACCCATGAGCAGAAGGCGGTGAGCAATATAGCGGCAGCTAACGGTACCGTTCGGCCAAATTTGGTGCCAATCACAATCACCAGCACTGCGCCCACCAATGCAATCCAGCTGGCCACTGCCAGCGACGGACTCATAAAATCAAGCGTTAAACCTTCGGCTCTGCCCAGTGCAATCATGTAAGCAAACAACCCCATGTTCGCCGCCTGAAACAAGAAGATACCAAACAACGTCAATGCTAATGGCAACCTTTCGACTTTACTTGTTTGAAGGTCAGCTGATTGAGTCTTGTCGGCCTCTTTAACTGAATAATCAGGCAAAAATGGCAGCATCAACAGGGTCACCACGGTGAAACATAAAAGTGAGATAAATAATGCCGCCGTGCCATACTCAGGCACCAAAGCGGGTAAGTACATCAGCCCTAATCCACCCAAACTCCATTGAATTAACAACAGGTAGCCAAAGGTTTTGTCGGCCTCGGCAGTTCTTGAGATCACCGAAAAACCAATGCCGACCAACAACCCACCAACAACGCCATGCAAGGCCCTTACAGCAATCATCACCTCGGGCGTTTCAATCGCAATGCAAACCGAATCGATGGCGATAAGCATAAACAACAAGCGGTAAGACCACAGTCGCCAGTCGATTTTTTTCACTAAAAAGACCGCTGCTAATGCCCCTGCGGCGGCACCATAAAGGTTGGCTGAACTGACAAAACCGGCCTGCTGATTGGTGAAATGCAACCCTTCTTTAAGACCGCTGATCACCGCTGGCATGATGTTGATGTAAAAAATACCAGCGGTGGTCAAAAACGCCAGAATCACTTTGGCAACCACGCTGTCAGGCGCAACTTTATAATTGGTCGTCGGTGGTAAAGTACTGACCTGTGCATTGTCTGTCATGATTTTTTCCTATTGTTTTAGCTTTAACTGCAATCTATTCCAGCCTGTTCTAGCATCGTCTTTACGGTGGCCAATTGTGACTCATAATTACGCCATTGATTAATCGAACCTTTATAAATACCCTGCCTAACCTGCGTGGCACTGGCGGTGGTCGAAGGCGCAGTGTTTTGTTCAAATGCGCTGCATTGCGCCTGCCAATCTAATCCGCAATAACTAATCAACCCTTTGGCTTGAATGTCTACGTTGGCAACTATGTCTTCGTAAGCCACATCATAAATAACGCCAGGCATCACTTTGCGCCAATGGTTCATCAATTTTCGATGGGCTATGTAGTAGCTGGCCAGTTCTTTTAGATCATACGAAAACGGATAACCATTGGTGAACAGCTGTTTATAAATGGCATAACAGGCCGCCAACGGATGCCTTTTAACGTAGATAATTTTGGCCTGCGGCAAAGCCAAGTGAATCAGCCCTGCGTAAAGCGAGTTCAACGGCAATTTATCAATAAAATGCGCTGATGGTGCGATCTCACTTTGTGCCTTTTCAAGATAGTCTTGCCCTAACTGAGCAAAATCCAATTGCCGAGTTTGTGTAACCAGCGCCTGTTTAGAATCAGGTCCCTGCTCTTTGTCCTGACCCTGCTTTTTATCCTGACCTTGAGATTTAGCCTGAATCGCTATTGTCTTAACCTGAGCCATCATTGCAATAGCAAAATGATTTAGCTCTCCGGCACTTAACACTTCGCTGTGCTGGCTAACAATACGCTCTACCAGTGTTGAACCCGTTCTTGGCAGACCAAGAATAAATATCGGTGCGGCACTTGATTTAGCAGCGGCGCTTGAATGACCAACAGTCGCTTCATTAAAAGCACTTTGATCATAAACGTCGATGATTTTATCAATGGTGCTCAGGTCACTGTTCACCTCATAACGCATATTTTGTCGACGAGCCGCAGCCCCGGCACTTAGTGCTGCAAAGCTGTGGGTATACTGTTGTAAATCTTCGTTTTCTTTGGCCAGCGCATAATATAACTGGGCTTTTGCCAACGGGTTTTTGATGGGTTGTTTCAGTCGGTTTTCAAGTGCGGTGATATGATTGCTTTGCTCAGTTTGGCGAACCAGACTCGAACGTAATAAATACGCTTCATCATCAGTGGGGTTTAATTCGATGGCCTTATCAAGACTGTGCCCAGCCGCCTCAATATCACCCAAATAACGCTGTATCGAACCCAAATTAAAATATAGCTGACCCAGCGTCTGTGCATTTGAAGGTGCTGGATTTGAACGTAATAGCTCAATGGCCTGCTGATAGTACCTAGCGGCCTGTGCAAAACTCGACAATTTGTTCAGAACCAGCGCCAGTTCGGCACAAAAATCGACATCCGTATAATTTTTGCCAGTTAAGGCAGTCGCTATCGTCAATGCAGGCGCTTTGTGCCCAAGAATCAATAAGGTATGTGCTTTATGCAGTTGCCACCGGGTATTTTTTGGCTCTAGTTCAACCGCCTTATCAATCATCACCAAAGACTGCTGTGCATTGCGTAATTGAAAGGCTAAAAAGCTGCTGGCAAACCAGCCATCAGCACTGTTTGGATAGTGCTGATTGAGCTGTTTGCAGGCCGCGACGGCCTGCTCGACTTTCTGCAGATTGATGAAGTGCCAGGCCTTATCTAATAAGTTGTCTAACGAATCATCTTGTGCGTTCATCTGCATTTTCGTTTTCCTGTTGATGCTTTAGAAGCGGTAGCTCATCGACAAGCCAACGGTTCTAGGCAGACTAATATAGTCTTTAGAAGCATTACCCAAGAAATTCTCTCCCGGATCGGTGCCCATATGGTTTTCGGTGATACGACCCGTCACGCCCTCTTCGTTGGTCAGGTTTTTTATGTACAAGGTCAAATCCCACTCGTCTGAACTCAACCGAGTGCTGGCATTAAACAAGTTAAAACCGCTCAATCTTGACTGATATTTCTCGTTTTCGCCCAAATAGTTAAACGACTCTGACTGATGATAACCGGTCACCTGGGTGATAAGGTACATTTCGTTAGGCAAAGAATAAGTATAGTCAAGCGACAGACTCAGCGTACTCTCAGGTGTAGTCGGCAATGCACTGCCTTTTTCAGCCTGTAATCGATAAGTCTCGTCGGCGCCAACGCCTGCTGGTACATAAAAATCACTGGTCAGTTCGGCCGTAACATGTGCATAACCCACGCTGTAATGTAATTCTGGCGTCAAGTAACCTTGCAACTCAAGCTCGATACCCTTGGTTTGTGCTGTATCACCATTGGCAGCGGTGAAAAAGCCCCAGGTAGAACTGGTATTAAGCTGCGGATCAGTCCAGTCAATCAAAAAGGCCGATACCGTATAGCTGTGGCTGGAACCATCTAAATAACCTTTAAGACCAATCTCGTAGTTGACTACGCTGTCAGATTTATAAGTTTGCCATTCTGGGCGTTCTGCCAAATTGCCTTCGAGCGGCACTGCATTGGCACCGCCGCGACGATAGCCTTCAGAAATAGTGCTGTAGACCATGGTGTCGCCAGAAATGTCATAAGACACATTTAATTTGAACAACGTATCACTTTCACTAGTGTTAAAGCTGGGCTCGGCACCAAACATTGGCCAAATAGGCAAAGCCATTAAGGTGTCATTTTTAAATTCATTTTTGAAGCTACGAATGCCCACTGTCGCCCGAAAGGCATCGTCAAAATGGTAGGTCAGTTCACCAAACAAGGCTTTGTCTTTAAATGACTGTACACGTTCGTAATGAAAATCGTTATCGGTGTAAACCATGCCGTAGTCGGCCATGGTGCCCCACCAATCGGCAAAAGCTGCGCCTGCCCATTCTTGGTAACCCGGCATGTAGCTGTCTTGGCCTGACAACGAGTCTTGGTCCATGTAATAAATACCCACTATCCAATCGATGTTGTTTTTGGTTTCGTTAGACACCAAACGAATCTCTTGTACAAATGCGCTGTCGTCATAGCTTCGGTCTGCACGGGCCATTGGTCGTGGAGAGCCATAATAAAGGCCTTCGAACCAGTTTGATTTGGCGTAAAATCCGGTGTTGTCACTGGTGGCACTGCCACTGTGATCGTACTTAGAAGAGCTAGAAGTTAACGTGGCGAACCCTAAGTCCCATTCCACTTCGAGTGCGGTTAAAGAAACATCACGCTCTGAAGGTTCAAGCATAACAGCGCCGTTTTCGAACTCACCAAATTCTTGTTCACTACCATTAACCCAATGCGAACCCCGGGTTGCCTGACGGCGACCACCTATTTTGTCTTTTTGAAATTGATGCGACAACAGCAAGTTAACATCTTCACTGGCCTCAAATCCGACCGACACCCTACCATAAGTGATCTCTACCGTATCGGCGTCTTCTACCGTATGAAATGTTGGTGCACCTGCAGCAATATCGCCGCCGCTGGCAGCTGGAGCAAAGTTGTTGCTGTCGAGATCATAAAGCGTGGTGTAATCAACGATACCATCGTTGTCTATCCGGCCAACATTCGCTCGAATGGCCAAGCGGTCGGTTACTGGAATGTTAACCATTACGTCGGTGGTGGTATTGGCACCATTGGACCCATCGGTCTGGCTGTATTTGGCCGCAGCGCTGCCATAAAATTCGTCTGTGTCAGGTTTGTTCATGCGGTATTTAACCGTACCAGCCAAAGCGCCTGAACCATATAAAGTACCCTGAGGGCCACGCAAAATCTCAACTGCTTCGATATCTTTAAGAATAAAGTTGGCATATAACGGCGTGCCATCAATGTAGGTCGCCACGGTAGGCACCGCAGATAAGGCCACATCACCATTGGTACCATTGTCGACGTTTACACCTCGGATGATAACGCCATTAACGTTACCAGAGTTGCGATAACCCCGGTCAACAACCGTGATACCAGCAACATTGCGCATCATTTCAACTGAATCGACAATATGGCCGCTAACAAGGGTCTCACCGGCCACAGCAGAAATGTTATACGGCACTTTTTGCACGCTTTGACTGCGATGATTGGCGGTCACGCGAATCTGTTCAATTTTGCCATTACCATTGTCTTTGGCGCCATCGGTATTGTCTGTATCTGCCGCAGAAGCGGTGGTTATTGACATGACCAAGGCGGCACTGACCGCGGTGGAGATAACTGTCTTGTTAAACGGCTTCTTATTTAAGGAAAGTGCTTTCATCTGTTGCTCCGAGTGTAGAATGCTTAATTTATAGTTTTTATAGCTTTTATAATAAGGGATTTAATTAGAATACTTGGTCTGGTTAATCTCTTCGCCGTTTAGGCGGCACGGCCAATGGCCCCAGCTTGCCAAGCGATTCGGTTATTATGTTGGTCTGTTCTCTATTGTTATTGTTAGGGCTGTCTTTGAGATTATTGTTAAGGCTGTTTTTAAGGTATTGCGGAAAAACCACCGGGTTATCTCTAAAGCTTTTAACCGGCTGACCAAGTCCCAATATGCCCCGTTCACGAGTGCGACGAACCAGTTCAAAATCGATTTCAACCGGCAGTATTTCGGCGTTCATACCCGCCTGACAAATGATATTGCCCTCAGGACCCGCCACTATTGATTGGCCGTTGCCCAACTCACCAGCAACGTTGACGCTAAACACATAACATTGATTCATCGCGGCAGTCGACTGAGCCATAATCAGCTCTAGCGGTCGGTCGATGGTGCCAGTTAGAGTTGGGTAAACCAGAACTTCGGCACCCGAGCAAGTTAATGCTCTGGCCACCTCTGGAAACCACAGGTCATAACAAATGGCCACGCCAATTCGGCCTTGTGGTACATCAAAAACCACAAACTTATCGCCACAAGCGACACCGGTTTCGTAAGGATAAAAAGGAAAGATTTTGCGATAACGCTCGACGATGTGACCGCGATTATCAATCACCGTAGCGGTGTTATAAATCTCATCGCCGCTCTTTTCGTAATGCGAACCGGGGATTAACCACAAGCCATGTTCTTCGGCGAGGCTACAATAAAACTGCTCGGTGTCACTGGGCAGCGTTTGAGCATATTTTTTATCAATGCCGAAACTGCTCAGTTCGCCCAAAACAATCATATCAAGCCAAGGAAATCGTTTTTTAGCAGTCGCAATCTCACTGGCAATCTCATTGAGGTTATCACCACCTGATAGTGCCAGTTGCATACCTGCAATAGAAAAATGGCTCATTAAACCCTCTCTTGTTCGGTTTGACTTGTTCAGTCTTTAATCAATGTAGACAGTTTACGTTGCCACGTTTGGATTGGATAGTACCAGTTGAAACTGGCGATGGGTCCAGTTTGTGGGTTTGGTGGTTGTATGAGGGCTGGCAAGAAGAACAGCTTTGTAATGCTAGGGGCTTGCCCTCTAATATCTTGAAAAAACCACAATGAGTAGCTGATAAAATATTCGATTGAAATATTGCTGTTTGATAAGTTGGTATTCGAATAGCAATAAGGGATAATGTGCCTTTTAATTTACAATCATTATTCGACTAGAATTCGTCTCAATATCGGATTTTTGTGATTGCCTAGTTATTTGATCGGAGTCTAATTTGAGTGAAGAAAAAGCAAGAAACCGTGAGATTTCAGATGGTTTATTGAGACAAAGACGGAATTTGTTAGTGACCTCTGTTGCAATGCCATTGTTTTACATAAGTGGCGCAAGCGTAGAAAAGATAAACCTTTTGGGCACGATAGTTAAAATCAAAAACTCCGAAATTGCAATGTATGTTCTGGTTACTTTATTCGTGTATTTTGTTATCCGCTATTGGCAATATTACAATGAAGAAAATTACATACAAGGCATGAAGTTAAGCATAAAAGAACACTTATCCCGCTTCGAACGAGAGTATTTAAACTCCAAGGCCACTAGAGAAATAAAAGAGTTTAATAATCATGATATTAAAATACATTTTTTAGATTCTAAACACAGAAATGCGCTGTTCAGTGACGCTCTTGTAGATGATCAACCAGATGAGAATGTACTTCCTTTTGTTAAGCGCTGTTCATTTTATCTCTTTACAGTGGATAATACCCGAAACAGTGTGACCGATGAGTTTCATCTTAAAATGCAGTCGGCACCATTTGATCATTGGACACGAGCGAACGTAGGTCCATCTCATCTAGCTTTTTACCAAAGTTCATTTGTCTATTGCTCCTTACTTTTTTATATAATGAGAGTTTGGGGTTGGATAAGATATATGTTTACTGAATCATACTTTACTGATTATCAATTGCCTTTTTTGGTAGCATTGTGTTCAGCAGGGGCTACAACATATACGTATTTCATATAACGAACAAACCAAACACCAAAGATTAAGATTTCAAGGGGGGGCAGAGAGATGAGTCTGAGCCAATGTTATGACGCACCACATCACCTCTGGCCCCTTGATTTTAAGTGATTGATAACATCGAAATTAATAGTTTTTCAAGATCTCTGCCCCCCTTGAAATTCGGCATATTAGCCTTCGTAAGGCACAATCACATTGCTATCTTGGGTCATTAAACGCATGAGTTTCGGATGTACAAAGAGCTTTTCTTTACCGACTTGCCGCTCTTCCAAAACACCAATCTCGACCAATTGTTTCAAATATACTGAGGCGGTTTGACGTTTTGCAATACCGCATTCTATCAAGTTACTAATACGGCAGTAGGGTTGCTCGAAAATCACTTGCACCAATTCATGACTGTAGGCTTTAGGTAACTTCTGCTTAATATAATGACTGCTTTGTTCTATTAACTCACGAATAGCCGCAATCTTATTGCACGTCCAACCAGACATTTGCTCGACGCCATTGAGGATAAACAAAATCCAGTCCTGCCAGTTATTCTCCTTAGTCACTTGATTAAGTAGACGGTAATAAGACGCCTTATTCTTGACGATATAGCGACTAAGATACAAAATAGGTAAAGTAAGCAGTTGCTGTTCAATTAAATATAGAATATTTAAAATACGCCCCGTGCGGCCATTGCCGTCATAGAAAGGATGAATCGCTTCAAATTGATAATGGCAGATAGCCATTTTGATGAGAGGGTCTAACTCATCTTCGGCATGAATAAATTGTTCCCAATTACTTAATAAATCACGAATCGCTACCTCACCCACAGGCGGGGTATAAATAATCTCTTCTGTGGCTTGGTTACCAATGACTGTGCCCGGCAATTTACGAATTGTCATTTCGGTGTTTTTCAGGGTGCTACACACCTCGATGGCTGTAGTGGTACAAAGAGGACGGCTGGTCAGCTGCAAGAAGCCTTGATGCAAGGCGGTGCGATAGCGTAATGCCTCTTTGGTCGCGACATCGGCACCTGTATCTTCATTAGCGTACTGAAACAGCTTGTCAGTTGTGGTAACAATATTTTCTATTTCAGAACTATCTTTTGCCTCTAACAAAGGCAACAAGTTAATTAACAAGCCTTGATTGGGCAATAATCCCCCCATTTGCTTTAACTCTGCCAAAGCTGCCCGTGCGCGGATGCACGCCTTTAATATATTGATTGTTTCGACCTTATCCGTTTCAGGTGGTAATTGCGGTAAGTCGTTATAAGGTAATTCGGCACACCAATTCATGTTTAAAGCCCTGAAAAATTTAGATAGGTTATCTATAGCACGCTAGTTTATGTCGATGCTATCGACATAACAAGAAGACATGTTTAAAAAATACATAAATATCGACACGAGTTGTCAAAATACCGCTGTCATGTCGATGTCATCGACATGACAAGAAAACATGTTTAAGAAAATAAATAATATCAACATGAGGGCGGGACCAGGTATTGAATTTCAAGGGGTCAGAGAGATGGGTATGAGCCAATTTTGTGTCGCGCCACATCACCTCTGGCCCCTTGATTTTAAGTGATTGATAATACGGTAATTAATTGCTTTTCAAGATCTCTGACCCCTAGAAATTTGCCTTACGCGAACAGCATGATAGAATTCGCGCGAAAAACATGCTGAATCAGCCGATTCAGTCCAACAGACATTTACCTCGTCATAATGACGACGATAGGTAAATGCTAAACATGTACTATACGGAGATCCAATGAAGAATTTTTTATTAGTGAAACTATTAGTGGTTTCGTTATTAGCGCCACTTTCTTTTAGCGCAAGCGCGGTAAAATTAAATTATTTTGGGGTGGTCACAAGAGTGTCAATATTAGACGACACAGGAAGCTTTGTTGTCACTATTAACACGAATGAATTTGATGATTGTCTATACAAATATGCCTACTTTATGGTCAATAGAATAGGCGAAAAAAGAACCCAAATGGCCTATACAATGGCGCTAACAAGTCTTACTACCAAAATGAAAATGAACTTTGTCATGGATAAAGAGGATAAAGGCGCTCAGGGCCAGTGTTACGTAACTGGCATGGTGTCTGGCATTCAATCAAATTAATTAGTGCACCTAGAAGCTTGTCCGAGAATGTCGAACTACTGAGAAGGTAGTTCGGCGTCTACCCCCCCCTAATGCCTCTAATATCCCTTCAACTCCAGCTGCCGAACAAAGCATTCATACTAAAGTATGAAATTTTAACTATCGTTGGTTTTAATTCTATATAGTTGCCGAGAAATCATTATCAATACGAAAGGGAATACAATAATGAAATTAACTAAAATATCCATACTAATAGGATTGGCACTATCACTTAGTGTTACAAATGCGAATGCCGGTTTTTTCGATGATGTAAAAAGCAAAATTAAAAAGGTGTCTAAAAAAGGAGATAAAGCTAAGTCCGCTAGTACTAGTAGTTTGGCAAGCCCGAGTCTCGAAGGCGGACCCGATGATAGTTTGACTGCCATGACAAACTGTACCAACTTCAAGCCAAATAATATCACTATCGGAAAAAGTGGTACTTATACATTCCAAAAAGGCTTTTCTAAAGAAAAACGTACTGGGCTTATCAATAGAAAGTCTGCTTCATTATCAAACAACTGTATTTTGCCTTCACTTCAATCTCGCGAAATAGCTTATATGGAAGTCGATACAAAAAAATATAAAGCCGGTAATTCTAACGATTGGTCTATGCAGTGTGTTAAATCCGCTAGCCCTGGTGACGGTGCCGTAGGCGATACCGAAGGAAAAACTGAGTATCCTTATACCGTTAATGTATTAACGGGTAAAGACATGCTACTTTTTTGTGGTAATTCAGAGGGCATAGAAGAGTGTGCTGAGGGTAGCAATAGCAACCGTAGTGGCAAATGGAAGAAAAAACTTAAATCAAAAGGGAAAACCATGCTGAGTGTTTTAGCTAACACAAGTACTTTAGCGCCTGAGCAGGGTGAAAAACTGTATTGTCAATATTACAACCAGAATTCGGGCAAAAGCTTATTTGCTTTCGAATATTTAAGGTTACGTAAATAAGAGACTGCAAAAAATAGAATACAGGTATATACACAACCCCATTGTTGGTTGTGTATACCTAGTTTGAAAAAAATTATTAGCTTTAACCTAGTATGAGATAAAGCATGACCAAAATATTAAAACTTAAACTGCCAGCACTAATATTATCAGCAGCAACATTAATCACTTTTCAAGCATCAGCAGCAAAACCGTCTATAAATGAGATGCAAACCTGCCAAGGTTTAATTGATTTTGTGACTTTAAAACTTGATAACCTGCCTGCTAAATACAATGAAGATGATGTTGAAATAGTACAAAAAGGACTAAGGGCCTATAATAAGTACATTCAAAAGACATTTGTAAACCCCGGCCTGTTAAAATTTAGCAATGGCAATCAAAATAAAGCGGATGGACTGCAAAAAAAAGTGGATGTTTATAAAGCGTCCGTTGTAAAAAGTTATCAGAACCAGTATCCCTATAATAAATTAAGCAGGGGCTTTGTCGAATCATTAAATAAATGTACTCGAAAAGCAGTGCCAGCTGGTAATGATTTAGAAAGCCTTAAAACCTCATTCGTTAAAATGCTTGAGTTAATCAAAAAACAATAAAGATCAACCGAAGTTCATTTATACGACGTTTGATGTTGTTGATTCAATAATCGACTTCATTTTTAGGGATATGATCACCCTAAGTTTTGCGGGTTTGATTGGTTTATGAAATACAATCAAACCGCTTTTTTCTATTTTTATTATTTCCGCCGGCGCAGTATCACCACTAATGACAATGGCTTCAATAGGGTAATTTAACGCTGTTTTGACTTGATCAATAGCCTCGATCCCGGTCACATTATTACGTAAACGATAATCTGATATGATTAAGTTAGGTTTCCAAGTTGGTAATTTATTAATCGCTTCACAAGCATTCTCTGCTGACTCAAATGCACGAACTCTGCATCCCCAATTACTCAACATATTGCTTAGACTAAACCGAATACCTTCATGGTCATCTATAATTAATATATCAACAGCGCCTAAGTTCTTGTTCATATCAACCACTTCTGCAACTTGGATTAGTTCACGATCACCCTTGGGGACATTAAAGCTAAAGCAACTACCAACACCCAGTTCAGAATCAAGCGATAACGGCCAGTTTTGTAATGCACACAGTCGTTTAACAATAGACAAACCTAAACCCAAACCTTTCTTTTGATCTCGTTCTGGATTATGTAGCTGATGGAATTCAAGAAATATATCTGCTGAGTCAGCACTGGCTATACCTATCCCAGTATCCTTTACACTTATTTTTGTATGTCCTGAATCATGCTGTGCTGATAGCGTAATATTGCCAGAGCTCGTATAACGAATAGCATTTGACAACAAGTTGTTTAACACCTGTTCAAGTAAAATAGCATCAGCAAACACAATATTATCTTCAGCCTCAATCACTAAATCAATACCTTTGGCGTTCGCAAACGGCTTCAATTCATTTTGCAATTTGTTTAATAATTTCGCTAAACAAAGATGTTGTGGCTGAGGCACAATCACATGCGCATCTAACTTAGAAACATCAAGCATACTATTGAGTAATTCCGACATACTTTCAACGCTATTTTCTAAACGCTCAAATAGTACAACATCGTCAGGTTTGGTGTTCCCTGATTTAAGGGTATTCACTAAAAGGTTAATCGCTTGAAGTGGTTGCCGAATATCATGGCTTGCGGCGGCGATAAATTGAGATTTTTCTGCGTTAATACGTTCTGCGTTAGAACGTGCCTGAATATGTTCAAATTTGAGCACTATCGAACGCACCAGTGATTTGTTAATGCGATAGGCAAATGTAATTAATCCAGTCCACACCAAAATTAAAATAATGTAAATTTCAAAGAGGTTGTTAGTTTCCATCGTATAAGATTTAGCTGCCAAAGATAATAAAGGCAGAGTCGAAAATAACACCAGCCGATCGAAGTAATAAGCGATAGTATAAGTAATGGTACCCGTTAATGATATGATCATAATAAACATGGTGTACAGATAAATACCGGCTTCCATTTGTAAAAATAGCCAAGGCGCTGCAGCGATATGTACACTAAAAACAATCAGTGGAATATCACTGACTTTTTTCCAAATAGACAAATGAAATGCATCGTAATGTTGGTAAAAAACATAATAAGTCAGCAGAACAGTTGTCATTAATATGGCATCGAGCGTAAACCAGATGTTGAAGGCATTTAATGATGATTGAGATTGAAAAATGAAATAAAAAAGGGGTAGGCCAATAAATATCGAACCAACGTAATTCCTCAGCATTTCGTTCATGTATATGACGAAACGTTCTTTTTCAATCACGTCTTTATTTATTTTCTGATCAAGTACTTTGTTAAACAACGTGAAGCGCCTTTAATAATATAAATGTGATTGCTCACTAAGTGGCTAAGCAACGTAATTTCCCAAATCGACTTTCAAGAATCACCTAAGTACAGGTAATATCTTTAAATGTTCCGCTTTACGGACACTGTCCATTCTATTTTTTGCGCCTAATATTTTGAATACCCTTTGCAAATGAGATTTAACGGTTGCTTCACTAATATACAAAACGGCCGAGATTCCCGCGTTGGTCAACCCAGACTGTACCATTTTAAGTATTTCCAATTGTCGTTCACTTAACGATGATTGAGTATTCTCTAATGAATTTTTCGACATTATCGCCAAAGCATTAGCAATATGTTCAGGAACAACAATGTCGCCATTACCTATTTTAATTAGTGCTGTACTCAGTTGGCTTATCGTCCATGTTTTTGGTAAAAAACCTAACACGCCTAACTTAAAACATTCTGATAACGAGACTAAATCCTCTTTTGCAGACATGATAACAATCGGAATATGAATATTTCTGGCGGTGAGCGATTTTATAAATGATATTCCATCCATGTCTGGCATAGATAAATCTAATATCAACAAATCAAAGTCAATGTTTGCTTGTAAGTGCGCTAACGCCTCCTTAGCATTTAAGGCAGAAGTGACCTCAAAGTCAGCATTATGCGCCAACAACGATTCTTTTAAGCCATGGCTAAATATGGGATGGTCATCCAGACTCAATATTTTCATTAAAAACTCTTATTGTTATTGCTATAGAATTAACAACTAGACTATATGTTTTATATTAATTTATAAACAAAATATTCAATAAAATAACACTTAATCGGTATGTGTCCAAGTGATTAAGATGGTAGAACCACAAGAAGGTAGTTCGACGCCTATCCCCCCTAATGCCACTAATATCCCTTCAACTCCAGTTGCCGAACAAAACAATAATGGCGGTCGAACCATTTCATTTGGTCATCATCCATGATCACATAAAACCCTTTGGTTTCGCCATAGCCCCATAAATCCCACTGGCGATAGTACATGCCATTTTCAATCCACCAGCGGCCTCTATCTGTCTCTTTATCTTTACCCCCGGTGCGGCCCAACATGGTGCCATCGCCCAATAACTCTATTATGCAGGGTACGCCGTACACCATTTGACATTGCAAGCGGGCGCCGGGTAAGACTTGTTTTAGCGCTTCCTCAGTTAACAGGCGGCCTTTGGCGTTGGTGAGTTTTTCTTCGAATTCATCAGTCAATTGACGAATAAGTTCTGCCAGTTTGCTCACTCCGGCCCTGATTTTGTCTTGGGGGATACTGGTTACACCCATTCGAAAACAATTCTCGGGGTAGTTGTCAGAGGCAAAATAGCGTTTTACTGGCTCGATTAAAATACCCAGTTCAGCGGCTTTTTCGCGCAGGTATTCGCCGTCGAGCTGTTCAGGTCCGGTGATCCAATACGCGGTGCCGCCCTGAATCGGGCCCGTGTCTATACAGTTGGGTAAATAGGTGTTTAGCGCTTCTCTTAAGGTTAACCAGCGGTCGAAAAAGGTTTTGTGCAGTTGCATCATGTAGGCGTCATAAAAGCCTAATGATAAAAAGTAAGCGACTGCGCGCTGGTTGTTGAGTGGTGGGTTGCGCACCATCATTTTCCGCAGCTTTTTCAGCTCAGCGATAACCTCAGGTTCGGCCACAATAAAGGCGATTTGCACACCACTGGCCAGCACTTTTGACAAGCACGAGATGTAAATCACTCGGTTGTCGTTGTCGAGGCTGCGTAACGCCGGATGCGGTTGCCCCAAAAAGTTACTTTCAAATTCAAAATCGTCTTCGATGATCAGCATGTCTTGGTCGTGCGCTTTTTGCAGCAGTTCGTCGCGGCGGGTCATCGACATAGTGACGCTGGTCGGGGTTTGGTGGCTCGGCGTGGTGTAAATAATATCGCAGCCATTTAGGCGGTCGTCGACCACCAGCCCTTTGTCATCAACCGGTTGATGCACCAATTGTGCACCATGCTGCTGCAACAGTTCGCGCATTTCTGGGTAACCGGGCTCTTCAATGGCCACGGTGACCGATTTATCAACAAACAGTTGGCTGGTTAAAAACAAAGCCTGTTGGGTGCCAACGGTGATCAGTATTTCGTCACTACTGGCCTGAATACCACGGCGGGGTAGAATTTTGGTTCGGATTTGTTCAAGCAACATCGGGTCATCTTCGCCGTGCAGTGCCGACCACTGATAAATTTCACTGGTGGCATTGGCCCGGTTGGTCGCTTCGCGCCATTGGCTGACGGGGTATAAAGAGGAGTCGAACTTGCCGTCGATAAATGGATAAGTGAATTGACGCCAGTTGGCGGGGCTGGCAGTGGCATTGGTGGTGGCTAATGCACCTTTGAATCGGTGGGCATTATTAGTGGTTTTGGGTTGTATGGCCAGAGACGAATCAAACTGCTGCACCCGGCCCTGTGATATCTCTTCGCTGACATAAATGCCGCTGCGCTCGCGGCTGACAATAAATCCTTCATCCAGCAACGCTTGATACACCAACACTACGGTATTGCGCGACACCTCCAGCTGTTTGGCCAGCAACCGTGAAGAGGGCAATTTGCTGCCCAGAGCAAAAGACCCCACCAAAATGCCCTCGACCAACGCCCGGCGGATCTGATGTTGTAGCGATTCATCCAGAGTATGGTCGATGTGTATTAAACGGCTGATCATCCTGGGCTCTCCGCTGGGTTTAATGGATAGGGGTTAAAGGTTAAACGACCTCGGCAAACAACTGTTCAAACTGATTTAACCCTTCGTTTATCAAGGCATCGGTAATGGTCAGTGCGGGTAAAAAGCGAATGACATTGCTGTAAAAACCGCAAGCCAGTAACACTAAACCATAACGGGCGGCATTACCAATGATCGCCTGAGTCAGCTCAGTGTTTGGCTGTTCATTGTCACCGTCTTTGACCAGCTCTAGGGCTATCATTGAGCCTTGGTTTCTGACCTCAAGAATGAGCTTTGGATACTTCCGTTGTAGCTGCGACAAACGCTCATTAAAAATCGAACCTATCAATCTTGAACGACTCAACAAATCTTCTTCTTCAATCACGTCGAGCACTGCCAATGCTGCGGCACATGCTACAGGCGAACCACCATAAGTACCGCCCAAACCACCGGGTAACGGCGCATCCATAATGGCGCTTTTACCCACGACTGCCGCCAGTGGGAAACCACCCGCGATGCCTTTGGCCATGGTGATTAAATCAGGCTCAACATCGGCATGTTCAAAACTGAACATTTTACCGGTGCGACCAAAACCGGTTTGAATCTCGTCGGCTATCAATACAATACCGTGTTGATCACATAGTGCTCGCAGCGCTTGTAAAAAGCTGACAGGGGCCTGATAAAAACCGCCCTCGCCTTGCACGGGTTCAATAATAATGGCTGCCACATCTGAGGGAGCGATGGCCGCTTTAAACAAGTTTTCGAGTGCTTTTAATGAAGATTTTTCGCTAACATTGTGACACGCCATAGGAAAGGGCACATGGTAGATATCACCAGGGAAAGGCCCAAACATCTGTTTGTACGGTGCAATTTTGCCAGTTAGTGCCATGGTCATATTGGTGCGGCCATGAAATCCGCCATTAAAGGCCACCACGCCTCTACGGCCAGTATGTGCACGGGCAATTTTAATGCAGTTCTCTACTGCTTCGGCGCCGGTGGTGACAAATATTGCTTTTTTGTCGCTTTGACCCGGTGCGATTACAACCAGTTTTTCGGCCAGTTCAATAGCAACTTCGTACGGGTTGACCATCACGCAACTGTGGCTGAATTTGTCGAGTTGAGCGTTAACCGCTGCCATCACTTTGGGATGACTGTGGCCGGTATTACACACGGCAATGCCGGTGCCAAAGTCGATATAACGATTGCCTTCAACATCCCAAATTTCGGCATTAACGCCCTTGTCGATGTAAACCGGATAAACGTTACCCTGCCCTCTAGCGATCACTGCGTTTTTACGCGCCTGTAAACTCTCATTGCTGCTCATTATCCCAGCCCTCCCATACATAAATATTTAATTTCTAGATAATCGTCCAGGCCATATTTTGAGCCTTCGCGACCATTACCTGAGTGCTTCACACCACCAAAAGGGGCGGCGACATTAGAAATAATGCCTTCGTTAATGCCCACCATACCGTATTCGAGCGCTTCGGCGACCCTCCAAATGCGGCCAATGTCTCGGCTATAAAAATAAGACGCCAAGCCATATTCAGTATCATTGGCCATGGCAATGACCTGCGCTTCGTCGGTAAAGGCGATAATGGGTGAGACAGGACCAAAAATCTCGTTGCGTGCCACAGGCATATCGTTGCTTACGCCAGTTAAAACGGTTGGCTGATAAAAATGGTCGCCAGCACTGTCTCGCTGTCCGCCCAAAGCAATTTCTGCTCCTTGCGCCACCGACTCTTCAACCAAAGCCGCCACACCGTCAACCGCAGCGGTTGAAATCATTGGACCAATACTGACGCCTTCGGCCATGCCATTGCCAACGGTTAGCTGTGACACCGCAGCAACATACTGCTGGGTAAAGGCTTCGAGCACGGGTTGTTGAACAAAGATACGATTAGTACAAACACAGGTTTGTCCGGCATTGCGATATTTCGAGGCGATAGCGCCTTGTACGGCAGCTGCGATATCGGCATCGTCAAACACAATAAACGGGGCATTGCCGCCCAGTTCCATCGACACTTTTTTCACTGTTGTGGCGCACTGCGACGTTAATAATTTGCCCACCGCCGTTGAGCCGGTAAAACTGAACTTAGCGATATCTGGATGGGTGGTGAGTACTTCGCCCATGCCTTTGGCATCGGTGCCGGTGACCACATTAAATACGCCACCCGGAATACCTGCCCGCTCGGCAAGCTCTGCCATGGCGAGTGCCGACAGCGGCGTCAGCTCTGAGGGGCGCACCACAAAAGTGCACCCGGCTGCCAGTGCTGCTGCGGCTTTTCTGGCGATCATGGCATTCGGGAAGTTCCAAGGGGTAACTGCCGCCACAACACCAATCGGTTGTTTGATCACAATAATGCGTTTGTCTGACGAGGGCGCTGCAATGGTATCGCCATAAACCCGTTTGCCTTCTTCGGCAAACCAGTCAATAAACCCGGCGCCATAAGCGATTTCGCCTCTTGCCTCAGCCAGCGGTTTGCCTTGTTCAAGCGTTAAAATCTGTGCCAGTTCGTCTTGATGTTCCATCATCAAATTGAACCACTGACGCATTAAAGCAGCCCGTTCATTGGCGGGTTTAGCCGACCAACTTTTAAACGCCTTTTTGGCGGCTTTAACGGCCAACTTGGTTTCGGCCACACCCGCATTGCTGACTCGGGTGATTTCTTCGCCGGTGGCCGGGTCGGTCACGGCAAAGTCAGCTTCGCTGCTGTGCCAGCTGCCATTGATGTAAGAAAACTGTTTAATCAAACTGGTTTGTGTCTGATTGTCCAACTGGTGATTGGCTATAGCGTTCATACGCGCTCCTGTTGTTAATTTCGCACCCGTTTTTGAGGTCGTCGTGTATGCTTTCGTATGCGGAGGATTTATCCCTAATGCCAATGACTTAAAAATGAAAGCCTGGTAGGAGCGTCCGTCCCGGCGCGATTTTGGTTGAACAGGAGTGCCTGCCAAACCAAACGTTTTTATTGAAATGGCTACGCTATTTATCGCAGCGGGACGCAGCTCCTACCATGCTCAATCCCATCATTGTGCTTTAGTGATCGTCAGTAGAGGATTTATCCCCGCTTTTTTGTCTTTGTAGCAAATTTATTAATCGACCACCCTATTGAATAACAAATCCAACTGAGGTTAAATACAAAACATTCAACCTTAAGTTTGACAGCGGTAAACCTATTGAATAAATCATCAATCATTCCAAAACCCGTCACCGAATATGACTTGCGACTGCTGCGCATCTTTAAATCGGTAGTCGACCATGGCGGTTTTAGCGCAGCAGAAGCGGCGCTGGGCGTTACTCGCTCGACCATCAGTGTACATATGTCAAACCTCGAAGCCCGAATGAAACTCAAACTTTGTTTGCGCGGTAGAGGTGGTTTTGCATTAACCGAAGAAGGTCAGGCGGTGTATCACGCCACCATGGGTTTATTTAACACGTTAGATGATTTTTCGGTGTTTGTGGCCTCAGTTGGCAAAACACTGGGCGGTGAATTAGTGATCTTATGCTCGGATCAACTCGACGGTGCCAAACAGCAACAACTGGCAAAGGTGATCCAAAAAGTGCACGATCACTCACCCGATTTACATCTGGTGCTAGACGGTGACACCATCGCCAACATCGAAAAAGCCTTACTAAAAGACAAAGCCCACATCGGCCTTTTCCCAGATTATCAACATATAGAAGGTCTTGAGTACCAAACACTGATCACCGATCCCATTTATTTATGCTGCGCTGCACAACACCCCTTTTTTAATCTGGTCGACAGTCACATCACTGCCGACGACTTGGCCGCAGCCCCGGCGGTTCATCCGGGCATTGATATTGACCCCAAAGGTCGAAAACAGCTTGAGCAACTGAATTTGGCCGCCAAGTCTTATCAGTTTGATACGCGAAAAACCATGATACTGTCGGGCCGATATATTGGTTACTTGCCGCAAAGCAACATTCAAAAAGAGCTGAACAATGGCGATATTCGGATCATCAAACCCGCCACGCTGAACTATCAGTTTAATCTGTCGATGGTGAACAAAAAAACGCCTCGGGAGGCCAATAAGGTGAGTTTGTTGAAGGATATTTTTGGTGAGGTGTTTGGATGATATTGTATCTTCTGATGGTTTGGCCAACTTGTGGTTGATTTCGCGGTAGGAGAGGAGTCTCGCTGTAATAACAGCCCGGCGCAATTGTGCCGAAGCGGGATGCCGCCCAAGCAAAACCTAAGCACCTACATCCGAGTACGCGACCCAATTTCATCTATGGATTTTGGCCACTTCGTGGCCTTTATAAAGATGCGAAGCAGATTTATTGACATGAGGGCTTTGGCTTTGAACGGCGCTAAAAATGCGCATCCAATTTATCCAAAATAGCCAACCCTTTATCAACATTACCGGTTGCAGCCAAGGCCTTAAATCGCACCTCAGTGTCAAACTCAACCAATGCCTTGGTTGAAATATCTTCTATCAACTTGTTGAGGCTCATTTTTTTATACTGGGCGAGCGCTTTTAAACGAGTATGCTTATCTTCTGGGAGTCTTACTGTTAATGTCGTCATTTTTAATTACCTCGCAGTAATTGTTCGGGTTTTAATATCAATAAATTTTCAAAACTTAACTCTGCATTTTTCAAGTCTTTAATGTTATTGGTCACAATCGCATGTGCGTTTCCCGCGACCGCCAGTTCCACCAAAAAATTATCACCTTCATCAATCAGATTTGGCCGCCAAAGATAATATATTGGTACCCATTGGCAAACACGGTAAAATGCAGCCAGTAACTCATTGATTTCCTGCGGAGTCAGTGGACATAGTTTCTGGACTCTAGGCCTTGCGCTCACATCTTCATATTCAAGAAATAATGCATTACTCATCAGCGGTTGATAATGCCCTTTAAGACATTGACGCAATACCTCCCGACTGGCCCCACTTTCACCGATCAGGCCGCTAATCACTACACAGGTGTCAACAACAATTTTATTCATGATTAAATGGTGGCATATTTGCCACCATTTAACAAGTAATGTCACTGCAGAAGCCTGTCCGAGAACTGCGACCGACCTGAAGGAAAACCGGTTTGAGTCAGTTTTCGCGTGCGTAGCCCCCCACCCTGTAAACACCACAAACAACAAAGCAATGACAAATAATTAACAAAAGCCCAAATACCCACCAAATATGCCCTATGTACCCGGCGATTAATACCAGTAGTTAACTCCATTGACGTCAATCAAAGCCGACTGGCTCCATAGCTCACCTGCGTCTGGCTCTATCCTAAGATTTTTTGTTGCATTAGTATCGAGTGGTCAAATTATCATCGGCTTTAAGTTGATAGCCATAATAATAATTAACCTTGCGAGTACTAAAAATGTTTAAAAAACTCACACTTCCTTTGGCAACGGCATTATTTGCCACTGCCTCGTGCAGCGTCGTCGCTGCCACGGCATATACAGAAGATTTTGAAACTGGCCAGGATGGTTGGGTTATTGGTGGCAGCGGCGATTCAGGCGTTGTGAACAAAGTCGGTTCTAAAACGCTAAATCTGGCTAAAACAGCCACAGCGACTGTCAGTATTAATACTTCGGGTTTGAGCGATGTCACCATTTCGATGGATATGATAGCCGCCAGTCTAGAATCAGCAGATTCGTGTGTCGCAGAGGCTCAAGGTTCAGGTAACTGGATCACCATCGGCACACTCAATAATGGCCAAGACGGCAGCGACCGCTACCCGGTTAGCGCCAGTCATTATACTTTTGACAACACCACAGTGAGCTTACGTTTACGTGCCGCAGGCAATATTAATTCTGATGATTGTTATTACGACAACATCACCGTAAAAGAAACAGCCGGTGGTGCAGTGCGCACAGACGCCAGCTACGACTACCTGATGGGCACTGCCGACAGCACTTTTACTACCTCTGCCTTTGTGCCGACCACGCCAGATGCGCCAATCAATGTATTTGAAGGCAACTTGACCATTTCGGGCACTCCAGTATTCGACAAAAACTACGGTGTGACTGGCAACTTGCCATCGGGCTACGCCAACTGGCCGGGTTTTGATTACGAATTTGTTCAAGACGGTAGCCGCTTAATTCCGGTTGATCGCGGCCACGGATTTGTCGGTAACGGCGCTTGGTCAATCAGTGCCGGTGTTGGCTCAGTTTGGGATGAAGCCGGAGACAACGGTTATAGCCGTGCCGCCTTCCCGTATACAATCAAAGAAAACAACGCCAACTGCGAAGCCAACGGTCTAGCCACCTTCTTGTTTAAATCTGATGGTTCTATCTCTAACGTTCACATTCAAAACGTGGCTGAGACCTGTACTTTCTACGGTTTTGAGTTTTACGGCACCCTAAGCGGTGGTTACAATAAACATACAGTTAGCAATAAATCACAGGTAATTAGTGATCGCAACGCCGAAGAAGCGGCCCGCATTCCAACTAAACCTTTGGCCGATTTGGCCGTTGATTTCCCCGGTGTCGATTTGTCTAACTATGGTTATGCCATTGATGCACCAGACATGAACGGTTACAGCCTGTTAGTTAACAACACCAGCTATGTTGACGGTTGTACTACTCGCTATGGTGAGCACCCTTACTGCTCAGAAAAAACCATCGGTATTTACTCTTTCACCAAATCTATGCACGCCTTTATGATTGTTGCCGCACTCGAAAAACAGTACCCGGGTTTTAAAAGTCAGCTGATTAAAGATTTGGTGCCAGAATGTTCAGACAGCCGCTGGAATGGCGTTACCGTTGAACATGCTCTCGATATGGCCACTGGTAACTATTCTTCGAAGCGTTTTGAAGTCGATGAAGGTGGTTCTGCGATTGTGAATGGTTTCTTTATACCAACCACTCGTGCTGCCCGTGCTGACTTTTCGTGTAACGGCTGGCCCAAGAAAATATCACCCGGCAGCAAAGTGGTTTATCACACCACAGACACCGAGCTAGTAGGTTACGCGGCGTCAAAATTCGTTAACAATACACTGGGTGGCAACGCCGAAGCGTTCAACGACATCTTGGTACCACTATACAATGCCATGGGCCTGAGCCACTACATTCGCGGCGTTCAGCGCACCACAGATACGCAAGATGCTTGGGGCGGATATGGTTTGTCGGTAACATTAAACGATGTAGTTCGCATCAACCAATACATTCGTGACGAAGGCGACAGCGGTGGTCAATTAGACCCAACTATGGTCAGCGAAGTACTGAGTGGCAACAGCCAGGGTTTGTACGCCGAGCTGAAAAACTTCAACTATGACAATGGCTTTTGGCGTTACCATGTTGGTTCAGCAACCGACATGAGCAGCTGCGGCTCATCAACTCAAGTGCCAATGATGTCAGGTTACGGCGGCCACACCAGCATTATCCTGCCAGAGGTGATTATCACCCAGTTAACTGACGGCGGCGGTTTGGGTTTTGTCAGCACCATAAATGATGTGTTTGCCAATATCAGTAGTGTTTGTCCTTAGGCCTAATAAAAATATACAAAGTACACTCAACGTCTGTTGAGTGTGCTTTTTTTGGATCTGGCAATAATAGGTCAAGATACTTAATCCCCACCTCTATTTCTCATCTTTGAATAACCCCCTTATTTTCTCTTGACTCTATCGCAATGGGGGGATATGGTGCCCATCCTCGGCCTAGGAGCCTGTCCGAGAATGGAAGCTCGACTGAGGACAATCTGGATTTGGCCATTTTCCGCGCTTTTTCCAGTTAAATAGTAAAACTATTCGTCTGAAAAAACCGCGAAAACTGACTCAAACCAGCTTTCCCTCAGAACGAGTTCTATTCTCGGACAGGCTCCTAGACAGCGATGTCTCAAAAGCACTGATTAGGATCCCCATTGAAAAAAACATTTGAACTATCTCACCCCAAACTCCCAGTCGCCAGAGTAGTTGAAGCGATAAAACATGACGTAAAAAAATACATAAAACGCGAGCGCAATAAACACATACCCAAAGGTATCAGCTTTTGGGATTTCGATTGTAGATTTGGTCATACAGAAGAAACCGCCACGCCACTGCGTATAAGTGATATCAACAAGTCTATTGATGAAGCTGAAAAACTAGAATTGACCTCATTTTATTTGGAAATTTTAGCCAAACCGGGATATAAGGTTATTAAAGAAAAGGTAGAAGAAGAAAAGCCTGAATAATGTATACCGCACATAACTCTGTAGGAACGAGCTCGGCAACTGCTCCTGCGTTGCTCTAATGAGTTACATCCGTTTAACAATCCAGCTCGCGATAAATGGCGCAGCCATTTCAAACACATTGTGCCTTGGGCACAAATCGCGAGCTGGAGCTCGTTCCTACCATTAACTGCCCGCAAGCTGAATATCAGTTCCTATCAACGCGCCGAATCATCATGATACTCTTTAACATTATCTTTGTTTTCAATGCATCGCTTAACCGCAGGTGATTCATGCCACAACTCTACAGCGCGAAAATTTGACCAGGTCCAAGACTGCCAAGCTAATTTAGACGTTCCTCTACCTTCAAGCACCAAAAAGCAAATCTTCGACTTAGGATGCGCCTGTGCATATTGCACAATGTCGGGGTAAGCATCATGGCTCAAACGATTCAAATAATGTTGGTCGATAGTGTGTCCTTTTTCCATTTGCGCCAAATTTCGACTGACTATCAGCGCGTCCGGATTGATAAGATTCAGCAAAGCAATAAACCCCAGCGCACAAAATGCGGTGCTGATGATGAACAACTCCCTTTTACCTTTAAGCACAGTTGCCACAAACGTGAATAACGCACTGACAATAAAACACATGTACCAAGTTGAATAAAACCGTAATTCGGTGAGTTGGTATTCGCGCACATAAATGTACATGCGGTGTGCTGCCGAGCCTTCCATGATAAAAATGGCTATCACGGTGAACAAGGCTAACTTTCTGAAGACATTTTGTATTTTTTCAGACTCGTTTTGCACTCTGTTAAATAACATACAATCAGCCAGATACAACAACGGCAACGCTATCATGGCAACCCAAACCAAATCCCAAAAACCATTGCGGGCATAAGCCGAGTAAGTCAAACCTGAGGTATTGTGCACCAAGGCATCACCACCAAAAAAGTAAGTAAACTGAATGGCGATATAACAGCAAAACAATAGGTTGATGCAGCCCAGCATGGTGATCAGTACAATGCCATCAACAACGGGAATGCGCTCACTTATATCGAACTTCTCGGGGGGCGTTTTATAAACCAGCGCAGCAAACAAAATGGCCATGGTCACGGCCATCCAAAAACCGGTGATCATCAATGAATTGGATAGCGTAAAAACATCAAAATCAATCAGGCTGGCGGTAAATTCAGCAAAGCGGGCATCAGAAGAAACCAGCAAACTACCAAAAATAAGCAACAGAGGCAGCGCCCAAAACAACCCTTTTAAAACAGATTTAACTCTGGCATCTTTGACCACGATACCCAGCGGCGAAAATGCACCCGGCAAAATGTCTAACAAAGCGATCACCGGCATAATCAACACCCTGAAACCACAACGAAGCAATCGAACAAAATGAAACTGGTAAACCGAACCTTCAAATTCAAGCGCTATCGCCATAGTGGCGATAATGGCCAGCCCCAACAAGTTAAAATTAAACACCACAACTGAATCTCGCACCGCTATAAAAAACGCAAAAAACAACGCAATGTAAATCAATACGCGGGAGATAAGCGGTGTGTTTCGCTTCAATACGTGACGAAACCCCAACACTGCGCCAATCACCATAAAAACATACACAGTAAAGTTTATACCGGCGCCTGCGCCCATAAACAGGTAGCGACCAATTAAACCGCCCAACAATCCTGTGCCAAAAATGGCCATCGACAACTTTTCTTTAATTTCCATCATACTGTCCTCTTAAATTGATGGTGTTATTATCCAAAATAGATTTGCCGTTATGATGGCGCAAATGTGCCAATTCAAAGATTAAATGTGCCATTTGTGTGCAAGGCGTATAAATTGCCTGTTGACGCTGCTACCATTTCGACCAACAGATGAGAAACAGGCAGCTATTTCAAGAGGACAATGATGGCAACAATATTGGTGGTCGACGATGACCCGCACATTCGCGAAGTTGTAGAGTTTGCACTGCAAAAACAGCAGTTTAAAACGCTGTCGGCAGCTAATGGTGTTGAGGCGATAGCACAGTTTGAACAGCATCAGCCTGCGCTTATAATTATGGATATTATGATGCCGGAAATGTCTGGAATTGACGCCTGCAAAGCCATTCGTCACAATGCAAACGTACCAATCATATTTTTAACCGCCATGGATGACGAAATCGACATGATTGTCGGCCTAGAAGTCGGCGGCGACGACTACGTTTGCAAACCTTTCAGCCCACGCCAACTTATCGCCCGGGTAAGAGCGGTTTTACGCCGGTTTCAAACCACCAGCAATCCATCGACAGCACAACCAACCGAAACGGTTTTCAGGCTCGGACAACTGTCTATCGACAACCAAAAATATAAAGTCTATTGGGGTGAAACAGAAATCATTTTAACCGTCA
>JABSOG010000109.1 GCA_013216025.1 Algicola sp.
ACTGATGGCCTGATAAGCATTTTGTAAAAAGGTCAGGTGATCAAGTTTGACCAGAATGAAGTCGTTGAGCATACGGGCAAAATTAACCCGTTCATACATTTTTTCAGCACCATCGGCAAAATGCTTGAACGACTCGTCAAAGTCAATCATCAAGTTTTTAAAATGATTGTTCAGCTTAGTCAACTCGTCGGTATTGGTGACCACATTTTTGCTGGTATCCAAAACCTCAGTAATCGATGCACCGATATCTGATGTGGCTTTTTTGGTGGTCTCTGCCAGATTACGAATTTCGTCGGCAACCACCGCAAAACCGCGACCAGCGTCACCGGCTCGGGCCGCTTCTATCGCTGCATTGAGTGCCAGTAGATTGGTCTGATCGGCAATTTGAGCGATGGTTTGCGAGACCTTTTCAATCTTGTTCGAGTTATTGTCCAAAGAATTGGCCAAATCAGACATGTTAGCCAGTGAGTGGTTTACTTTGTCAAAATCGCGGTTAATCTGATCCATCGAATTTTTGTTGGTTAAGGCCTGGGTAACGGTGTTTTTGGTGATTGAATCGACCTCTTCCATGGCTTGTACTGCATCGCGCATTTGCTGCTGGGTTGTCACCAGGTTGCCTTGGGTTTTGCTAGATTGCAAGGTGCTTAATTGTTCGTTTAACTTGTTTTTGGTCTCTAACTCGGCATTGTCTTTAATCACCTGAAAAGAGAAATCGAGTTCTTTGAGTGCTTTACCAAACAAACCGGGCAATCCGGCAGTCAGGGTTTTGCGATAGAGGTGTTTGTGCTCAATGGCGTGCATCGCCGAGTTGGTTTCTCGCATATAGACTTCAATCGAATCCAAGCCGTTATTCAAGTCTTGAACAAATTGGCTAAAGATACTGTTTTGAGGGAAGTTGACCAACCTTTCGGTCATCTGACCATGACCCAACTGGGCGACCAGACCATTGATTTTGGTCAATTGTTCCATCTGTTGTTGCAACACAACTCGTTGACGAATCAGCAATACAATGACCAACAACAGCACCGGGGCTGGGAGCCAATAATAATCTGGCAGGGTTAAACCAAGCAGCAAGGCTACAATGATTAAAGCAATGGCCAATACGCTGATACTAAGAGAATTGGAGCTTAAAGACACTGGCTTCATAATCGTCCCCCATGGCAGATAATAATTCTGTTAACAGTGTTACTGAGGCTTTGCCAACAGCATCATTACGTTGACCACCCTCTTGCTCAAGCATTTGCTCATAATACATCGAAAACATCATAGTGGCGGCGGTGTTAGGCTGTCTTTTAGCACAGGTGTAACCCATGAGTTGACCGGCGAGGCTGTGTACTGGGGTAATGTTGGTAAAGGCCCAATAGCTGTCGTTGGTTTTGGTTTTATTTTTGATAAAACCGTTAAATTCCTTGTTTTGCCTGAGGGTTTGCCACATCAGATAAAAGATCCCACAGGGCATTTCGGGATGACGGACGATGTTGTGGGATTGACCAATTAATTCCTTTTCAGAGTACCCCGTTAACTTGATAAAATTGGGATTACAGTAAGTTATTTTTCCAGAAGAGTTGGTTTTACTGATTATTAATTGATCTGGGCTGATGTCCAGTTCATTGTTGCTCATATGGTTTGGCCTATTGCGTTATTCTTGCACTTATTTTGGGCTTTTTAGCGAACATGACTAAGCATAGCTCAAACTAAACAGGCACGCTATACTTGTTGGTACGCAAACATTGCAACAGTTTGTTGCGGTTTTTATTTAATCTGCTGCTGAGCATATTAATTGCAGCAAAGGGCGCAGTTTGGTAGTATCGCGTCCTTTTTCAAGCCTCGTCGAAAATAGAAAGATAAGTGGGGTCTGCGCCCGGTTTGCATTGTTTCGGATCTTTTTTTTCGAAATAAAATAGCCACTCGGGCCGTGACCCCTACGGAACGTTCACTTACTGGAAAATCCATACGCCCATGTTTAAGTTACTCACTCAATCGAGCACATCCATCAAAAATGACGTGTTGTCCGGTTTAACCGTCGCTTTGGCCCTAGTGCCTGAAGCCGTTGCCTTTGCCTTTGTGGCTGGCGTC
This sequence comes from Algicola sp., assembly GCA_013216025.1. GTDB lineage: Bacteria > Pseudomonadota > Gammaproteobacteria > Enterobacterales > Alteromonadaceae > JABSOG01. The sequence continues at coordinate 2,077 of JABSOG010000109.1, forward strand.
GACCCGTTGGTCGGCCTGTACGCCGACTTTATGGTTGGTTTGATTACCTCCGTGCTGGGTGGCCGCCCGGGTATGATCTCTGGTGCAACCGGTGCTTTGGCAGTCGTGATGGTAACCTTGGTCGCCCAGCATGGTGTGCAATACCTGTTTGCCACCGTTATATTAATGGGCGTGTTACAAGTGTTGGCGGGTATATTTAGACTCGGCAAGTTTATTCGTATTGTGCCACATCCGGTGATGTTCGGTTTTGTAAATGGTTTGGCCATCGTGATATTCTTGGCCCAATTGAGCCAATTCAAAGTCCCCGGGGCTGATGGCGTGCTGGTTTGGATGAGCGGAGTTGAGCTGTACATCATGCTGGGATTAGTCGCGTTGACTATGGGTATTATTCACTTTCTGCCAAAATTGACCACTGCCGTGCCATCTTCTTTGGTGGCGATTGGTGTGGTCACCCTGATTTCTTACTTCACGGATATCGAAACCCGCACTGTTATAGACTTTGTTAAAACCATGACAGGCGATGTCAACGCGACCATCGCAGGTGGTTTGCCGACCTTTTCTATACCAAACGTACCATTTGACTTCGAAATGCTGCGGATCATCTTTCCTTACGCCATTGTTTTGGCTTCTATTGGTTTGATTGAATCGTTGCTGACCTTGACGTTGATTGATGAAATCACCGGAACCCGTGGTCGTGGTAACCGCGAGTGTGTTGGTCAAGGTGTTGCTAACGTTGCGACTGGTTTCTTCGGCGGCATGGGGGGTTGTGCGATGATTGGACAAAGCATGATCAACATCAACTCAGGTGGCCGTGGCCGTTTGTCGGGCATTACCGCAGCACTTACCTTGCTGGCGTTCATATTGTTTGCCTCTGCATTGATTGAAGTCATACCGTTGGCTGCGTTGGTTGGTGTTATGTTTATGGTGGTGTTGGGCACTTTTGAGTGGTCAAGCTTGCGTATCATCAAGAAGATCCCCAAAGCCGATGCGTTTGTTATTGTGTTGGTTTCTGGTGTCACGGTCATGACCGATTTGGCCATTGCGGTTGTTGTCGGTGTTATCGTCTCAGCACTGGTATTCGCCTGGGACCATGCCAAACATATTTATGCAAGCAAGCGTATTGACGAAAATGGTTCAAAAATTTATGAATTACACGGCCCATTGTTCTTCGGCTCTGTGAGTCATTTTTTGGATATCTTCGACACCAAAAATGACCCTAAAGACGTCATCATCGAATTCGAACACAGCCGGGTTGCCGACCATTCAGCGATTGAAGCGATTGATACCTTGGCTGACAGATATACCGCGCAAGGTAAGACTTTACACTTGCGGCACTTGAGTGAAGATTGCGCCCAATTGTTACACAAGGCTGGGAATATGGTTGAAGTTAACTTTACAGAAGACCCTAATTACCGTGTTGCGTCAGACGAACTGGCTTAATCTTTGTTGAATCCCCCGGCGCTGCCGGGGGAAAAGATTAAAAGCATTCAACACGGAGGCACGGAGAAAGAAAGAGAAGGGCAAAATCAAAAACATGAAGGGGTAAAGATAGACTGATATACTAACTATTCCTTCTATTTCTAAAGCTTTTATCTTTTGGGCTTTTCCTCTTTCTTTCCTCCGTGCCTCCGTGCCTCCGTGTTGAGATCTTTTGACCTTGACCTTAAAAGGCCGAAGGCCGCTACTGAGTACGAACCTCAATCATCTTGTCATACTCCTCGTCGACAGGCTCCCAAAGCTCAACTTTTTTGCCTTCGCCATCAAGAATATGAACAAACTTGCCGTAGTCAAAGCTTTCAATTTCATCGACAATTGTCACCCCTTCTTTTTTCAGCTGCTCTACCAATGCCACTAAATCATCAACCCTGAAGTTGATCATATAGTCTTGGTCAGAAGGTTTAAAATAATCGGTTGATTGCTTGAAAGGGCTCCACTGAGTGAAGCCTTTTTTGTCGGGGTTGGCACCTTGTCGCCATTCAAAAGCGGTGCCGTATTGGTCCGTCTCCAGACCTAAGTGGGTTTTGTACCATTCGTTAGTTTTGGCGGGGTCTTGACTCTTAAAAAAGACTCCGCCGATGCCGGTTACGCGTTTCATATCTGTTCCTTTGCTATTGTTATCAGGAAAGGTCTTGCTGAGGTTTGTTGAACTTGCGAGAAAACAAGTGATCCAGACCCAGTTTGCCTGAACCCATAAACACCAAAGGTAGCAGCATGGTCAAAAATATCAACGGCAGTTTGAAATTGCCTTGGCCTTTGTTGGTGATGGCATAACCCTGAACCAGTTCTGACAGCGATTGCCAGTCTGCAGGCCAGTGTATGGCTGCGGTGGCGACTATGGTCAAAATGATTAAAGAGATTGAAAAGAATCGAGTGCCTAGTCCAATGATCAATGCAATGCCGCCGATAAGCTCAAACCAGGTGGCCATGAACCAACTGACGCTGGTAGGAATGCTGTTGAAAGGAAAAGGGAAATCGTCTTTAACATGCTCAAACCAGTTTTCGCCATTGTATTTTTCAAGGCCAGCCTCCAAAAACTCCCAACCTATCAATAGTCTCAATAATAAGAATGCCACCCACGGGGCGGATGCATTGAGTAGTTTGATCATGTTGTTGCTCATTTGAATGGCTGTTTGCACTGTAAAATTCCTGTTTGGCTGTGTTGATTTTTAATAGACACTCGTAATCGACAAATTCTTTCAAAAAATTCGGTTTGTTTAGGGATACTTGGTATTTACGGTCAAAGTGATCACACAAAGCTATGATAAACTGTCGCCAACATTCGAGATTGTCTTAGGGCAAACGAGCAAAAAACCATGAACTACTCCCAAATCATCGAAGCACTTAACAGCGCAACAGGTTTTGACTTATTCAGAATCCAATCGGCTATTGACAAAATGCTCGATGATCCTAAACGGGTTGATGAGCTTAGAGGCCAGTTGACCATAGGACAAGAAATTGAATACTTTGACCCAGAGCAAAATCGGGCAATCAGGGCTGTGGTCGAAAAATTTAAACGAACTCGGGTGTCGGTCATTAATATCGACGATGGTAGACGTTGGGTATTGCCGTACTATTACATCAATATTCATGGCATCGACACCGCCATATCATCACAAAACAGACAGGTAGGTTTAGACCGAAATGAAGTGAGCGTTGGCGAAAAGGTTGGCTTTCTCGACCGCGACAACAACGAGATTTACGGCAACGTCATTCGTCTAAACCAAAAAACCGTCACCATCAACTGCCCAAAAGCCCAATGGCGGGTGGCGTACCAGCAGCTGTTTAAAGTGCTCGGGCCGGATCTTGATGCTTTGCCGGGGTGAGGAGACTGTGGTCGGGAGGCTCCGCAAGGGGGGTCAAAGCAAAAAAAGTGCAGGGACAGGCAAGCTGTCCACAAAACTTATTTTGCACTGACCCCAGCTGGTGGTGGCTGGCAGCAGGCTCCGATTGGTCAGCTCTACCAGGCACCACCAGCTGGGGAAAGAGCAGATTGCAAAACTGGGAATCGCTAGGAACGCTTGCGTTCCCAGTTTTGTCAACTGCTCTGTCCCCTGTTGCTAGCCTCCGTTCCTCCGGCCTCTAACGAAGCCACAGTCTCAGTTCCTCCAACCCCCATTGCGGAGCCTCCGTTCCTCCAGCCCTAATCGAAGCCCCATCCCCCCTGTTCACTATCGAACACCCCGCCTTTTCATAACTGTTCGATACTGAACACTTTAATATTCAGTCAAATACACTCTTTTCCACAATAAAAATAATTTCATTTAATATCAATGCCTTACGTTTTGTTTGGAAACCAAAAAACATTGGCACGCATCCTGATATACCCTCTGTAATAAATGATTATGACCGCTCTTTATTACGGGAAGGAACAATGGACAAACTATACAGCCAGCAACAGCTTAATCGCGACAAAAGTAAAAAAGTGCTTAAAGCCGTGGTTGTACTCGGCTTGGTGTTTGGTGCAGTAACCGTCCTAGCGGGCAGCTTTGCCAAAACGGTTAATGCCAATGATATTCGCACCGCGACTGTTGTTCGTGGCAATCTGCAATCAGGCATATCCGCCTCTGGCACGCTTATTCCTGAATATGAAGAAACCGTGGTCAGCCAACTTGAATCTCACCTGAAAAAAGTGATGGTGCAGGCCGGGCAGACTGTTGTTGCAGGTCAGGTTTTGCTAGTACTCGACACCGCCAAAATCAAACTGCAACTGGGTAACGACATTGAAGCCATTGCCCTTAAAAACAACAAAATTCAAATGCGTGAACATGAACTCAAACAAACCCTGAGTGACTTGCGCGGAAAAGCCGAACTGTTAAAAATAGATCTCGAAAGCCGTCAAACCAAATACGACCGCTTCGCCAAACTGACTAAGTTCGGAGTCTCGTCTGAACTAGAACTCAAAGAAGCCAAGCTTGATATCAAGCGTACTACTATCGAAATTGGCCAGTTGATGCAAAAAATCGACAACATTCAAGCCTCAACCAAAACTCAAATTGAAGGCCTGGCACTCGAAAAATCGATTTTGGTCAAGTCTCACGCCGAGACCGTCCGCTTGTACGACAGCGCGGTGGTTAAAGCGCCCAGCGATGGTTTGGTGATTTGGCTCAAAAACGAAGAGGGCAGTACGGTGCGTAGTGGCGAATCACTGGTGAAAATCGCCGATACTGGCAGCTACAAACTTGATGTGTCGATTTCTGATTTTTACGCCAATCAGCTCTATCAAGGGATGCCAGCCTCATTCGACTATGATGGTTTTAACTTCAACGGCTCAGTTTATTCGGTGATTGCCGGACAGACCGAAGGCGCTTTAAAACTGATGGTACAACTAGACAAAACCATCCCAGCTCAAAAGCTGGCCACTTTACGTCAACGATTAAGGGTCGACGTAAACCTCATTACCGGCAGTGTCAAAGACGCGCTGATGATAGACAAAGGCCCGTTTATTAACGGCGCCGGATTACAAAAAGTATTCGTTGTTGCAGACAATCAAGCCAAGCGGGTTGAAGTCAGTGTTGGCAGCAGCAACAACCATTTCTACCAAATCAAATCCGGCGTTGCCGCTGGTGACCAAATCATAATTTCTGACGTCAGCGAGTTCGCCAACCTGACCCAGTTCGACATAAGATAAGGAAAGACCATGTTAACACTAAACAATATCACAAAAACCTATCATACCGACAAAATGGAAACGTTGGCGCTCGAAAACGTCAACTTGCAAGTCGACAAAGGTGAATTCATCTCCATCATGGGCCCTTCGGGTTGCGGCAAGAGTACCTTGCTGAACATCATCGGTTTGCTCGATTCACCCACCAGCGGACAAATCAAAATCGCGGGCAATGCCATTGAGTCATACCACGACAAACATTTAGCCAAACTGCGTAACCAAAAAATCGGTTTTATCTTTCAAAGCTTTCACCTAATCAATGATTTACGGGTGATTGACAACGTTGAACTGCCTTTGCTGTATCGTAAAATGAGTGCAAAAGCGCGCCGCGCGCTGGCTCAAGAAGCGCTAGAGCGGGTAGGGCTTAAAGCACGAACACATCACTTTCCATCACAATTGTCTGGTGGACAACAGCAGCGCGTTGCCATTGCCCGGGCGATTGTCGGTAAGCCTGAATTACTATTGGCTGATGAACCCACAGGTAACCTCGACAGCCATATGGGTGGTGAGATCATGGACATTCTGAACTCACTCAACAAAGACGAGAAAACCACTATCGTGATGGTGACACATGATATTGACGAAGCCGAACGTACTGAGCGTATCGTCCGTGTTTACGATGGTCAGTTGATTAATTAAGGGGTCCATCATGTTAAAAAATTATCTTATTACCGCCTACAAAGTCTTGTTAAGACGCAAGTTTTTTACCTTTATCGGCTTGTTCGGTATTTCGTTGACGTTGGCCGTGCTGCTGGTGGTCTCCACGATAGTAGACAACTATCTTTCACCGCGCGGACCCGAGAAAAACAATGATCACTTTTTGAGTATCAATCGATTGGTCATGGAATCAGCAAATCAGGATTCACAATCGAGTGGCGCACCAGGTTACAAGTTTTTACAAGACAATGTCAGTCGCCTTAAAGTGCCGCAAAAAATCAGCTATTTTACCGGCGATGCGGCGGCGGCCAGTTATATCAACGCCGATAAACTGACTAATCAATTACGTCGTACAGATGTGGCTTATTGGCAAATTCTCGATTTTACCTTTGTCGAAGGGCAGCCCTTTGACCAGACGGCCTTTGACAGTGGTGCCAATCAAATGGTGATCACCGACACCACCCGCCGCGAATATTTTGGCGACGAGCGGGCGCTGGGTAAATCGATTGTGGTCGATGAGCAAAAATTTACCATCGTGGGCGTGGTCGAAGATGTTTCAAGACTTGAAGGAGATGCTTTTGCCGACATGTGGGTGCCGTACACCACTTTACCTTCCAGTTCGTACGAAGCCAGCGCCCGGGGGGGTTGGAGAGCGTTGATCTATCACAGTAACACCGACCAAGTGAAGGCGATGCAACAAGAATACACCCATTTGCTCAAAAACGACTTTGTCTCTCCCAGCCCAAAACGCTTTGCCATTGCCATTGGTGGGGCTGATACTGCACTTGAAAAGTTCTCGCGCGCAGTATACAAACGCAAAAGTTATGATAGTGGTGCCGAAGAATTAGTGGCCATTCTTATGGGTTTGGTTGTCGCTTTTATGATGTTGCCATCGATAAACCTCATCAACCTCAACATCAGCCGTATTATGGAACGGGCTTCTGAAATTGGCGTGCGCAAAGCCTTTGGCGCGTCTGCTGGGCAACTGGTAACGCAGTTTATCGTCGAAAACCTATTGGTCACTTTGCTCGGTGGTGTCATTGGCTTTGTGATAAGCGCATTCGTGTTGATGCAAATTGAAGCAAGCCAAGTCATTCCGTTAAGCAACATCACGTTCAGTCTTAACATCTTTGGTTATGGTGTTGTACTGGTATTAGTTTTTGGCTTGTTGTCGGGTGCCTATCCGGCTTGGAAAATGGCCCGGCTTCATCCGGTCAGCGCACTTAAAGGGGGGGCTTAATCATGCTCAATCACTTAGTCAAACTTATTTGGAATCGCAAAACCGCCAATTTGCTGATCATCACCGAAGTGGCCATTACCTTTATTGTTTTGTTTGCGATAATTTCGATGGGTCGTCATTTTTACCAAACCTATCAAATACCGCTAGGGTATAACGTGGATAATAGCTGGGCTATCTCGTTGAATACCGGCACAGGTTGGGACAATGAACTTCATGCCAAACAACTGAAAAATTTGGTTGAAGTATTGCGTCAACAACCACAAATTTCATCGGTGGGTTTGTCTGTCGATCCGATTTTACGCAACAGTGAATGGAGCAGTCACGGAGAAATTAACGGTAAAAAAATCGATTTCAACGTGTTTAAAGTTAATGGTAGCGGCCCGAAAAATTGGGGCGTAGAGTTGGTCGCTGGACGTTGGTTCTCTAAGCAAGATAACGAACAAAACTATGACGCCGTGATGGTTAACCAACTGTTTGTCGACCAAGTTTTTGGTGACAAAGACCCGATTAATGCCGAGATGCCCTACAATGGTTCGCCAGACAGAAACCCAAGACGCATCGTCGGCGTATTCAAAGAATTTCGTCAACGCGGTGATTTTTCCAAGCCGATACCTTACGTTTTCTACCGTTATCGGTTCGACATTGGCGATAAATACGGCGTGAATTACATTCACATCACCTTTGACCAGCCGCAAAATGCCGCTTATGAAAGCACCTTGCTCAAAGTGCTAAAAGGCGTAACGCCGGGTTGGTCGTTCAACATTCGTAGCTGGCGATCGCTTAGGCAGTCATTGAACAACATGGTGCTGGTGCCAATGGTCGTCGTCAGTATTGTGGTGGGTTTTCTGTTGATCATGGTCGCGATGGGTTTGCTGGGCGTGTTATGGCAAAACATCAACCAACGTACTCGCGAAATCGGTTTACGCCGGGCGGTTGGGGCCAGTACAATGTCGATTCAAGGGCAAATCATCGGCGAAATGGTGACTTTAGCTGTGTTTTCAATGGCTTTGGCATCGGTCATATTGTTGCAAGTACCCTTGCTTAACTTGGTAGAGACCGTCACTTGGGCTAACTTTTGGTTTAGTCTTGTCTCGGCAACGCTCACCATATTGGCTATAGTGGTACTTTGCGCCCTTTATCCCAGTCGTGTGGCCATCAAAATGGCCCCGGCACTGGCATTACATTACGAATAACTAATAGCGAATAACCAACAAAGAATAAGGCAGAAACCCAATCAATACCCAACGTAAACACCTGATCTTGATTGTTGATGACGACCGTTCAGTGACAGCCTCGCTGTCACTGCTGCTCAAGCAAAACAAATTCAAGGTCATTCAGGCCCACGACCCCGTAGCCGCTATGGTCGCGATTGAACAGAATGAGGTCGACTTGGTGCTGCAAGACATGAACTTTTCGCGCTCGACCACGGGCGAAGAAGGGCTGGCACTGGTTCAATCTATTCGTGAACATTCACCCACACTGGCCGTTATATTGATGACGGCTTGGGGGTCAATCTCGCTGGCAGTAGAAGGTATGCGCCGTGGTGCCCATGACTTTATCGCCAAACCCTGGGATAACGACCATCTTGTTAGAACGGTCAACACTGCCATCGGATTGTCGAGCAATGGCGAACAACCCCCATTGACCCGTAAAGCACTCGACCAAGCCTATGATTTTCAGGCCATTATCGGCGAGTCGCCAGCACTGCTGTCGGTGCTGTCGACGATAGGGCGGGTATGTAAAACCGATGCCTCAGTGCTGATCCTCGGCGAAAGCGGCACAGGCAAAGAACTGATAGCCGATGCCATTCACTACAATTCTCGGCGCAAACACGAGTCGTTGGTTAAAGTGAACCTTGGTGGCATTACCCCCAGCCTGTTTGAGAGCGAAATGTTCGGTCACGTCAAAGGCGCATTCACCGATGCCAGACAAGACAGGTTAGGGCGCTTTAGCACAGCCGATGGCGGCACCTTGTTTTTAGATGAACTGGGCGAACTCGACAAATCATCTCAAGCCAAAATGCTGCGCGTATTGCAAGACCAAACCTTTCAAATGGTCGGGGCCTCGCAAAATACTTCGGTTAACGTCAGGATCGTTTCGGCGACTAACAAAGATTTAGAAGCCATGGTGGCGCAAGAAAGCTTTCGCGAAGACCTGTTTTATCGGTTAAACCTTATCACCATAGAACTGCCGCCATTGCGCAAAAGAGTCAATGACATTCCTTTGTTGGCCCAGCACCACATTCAAAAAATCAGCAAACTTTATGGCCTACCCAATGCCAGCATATCAGCAGTGGCGCTTAACTGGTTGAAGCAGCAAAAGTGGCCGGGTAACATTCGCCAATTATGTCAAACCATAGAGCGGGTATTGCTGATGTCGGGCAAGGCGCAACTAGACTATCAAGATTTTGCGCCTAACAGTGAAAAGGAGGAGCAAGCCGCCGGAGGATTTGATCCGGGTAAAACCACGCTCGACGAAATGGAAAAAATGATGATAGAAAAATCACTGCAAAACTTTGGCGGTAATATCTCTAAAGTGGCCGAAGCACTAGGATTAAGCCGCGCTGCTTTATATCGGCGCATGGAGAAACACGACATCAACTATGACGCCCATTCATGATGAGACTTAGCACTAAGCTGTATTTATTGACGGTTATTCTGCATAGCCTATTGCTGGTGGCGGCGTATTGGTTTGTCGACAAACCCGGCATTGAATTTATCGCGGTAGAGGTGTTTATCGTCGTATCGCTTGGGCTGTTTGTGTTGCTCATTCGCAAAGCCATGTCACCAATGCAGTTTTTAGACTTGTTCAAAGACGTATTACAAGAGCAAGAATACAACGCCCGGTTCAGCAAAACCCACAGTTTAGAACTCGACAAATTGATGGCGTTGTTCAACCAAATGCTACAACAGCTCTACAATGAACGGCTTAAACTTGGCGACCGCAAAGGTATGTTGCACCAATTGATGAACGCGATTCCCTCGGGGATTATCGTGTTCGACTACAACGATAAAATCACCCAGCTTAACCCTGCGGCAGAAAAGCTGCTTGGGATAGCTTCAGCCACGGTAGAGTCGAAACCCCTAAAGGCAATAGAGCACGCCATCACCGAAAAACTCGAAGCCTTGACCACAGGCGAGTCACAACTGATAAGCGACCGCACGGGTAAACGTTATCGCTGCCATCGCAGCAACTTTAGAGACCGGGGGTTCGACCGCCAATTCATTGTCATTGTCGAGATCACCGACGACCTGCAAAGCAGTGAAAAAAACACCTACGAAAAGCTCATCCGGCTGATGTCACACGAAGTCAACAACACCATGGCGGCGACCAGTTCACTGCTCAAATCCTGCCTTTATTACGCCGACCAAATAGACCCAGAAGAACGCGAAGACTACGAAAATGCCATGCACTTGGTGATAGAACGCACCGACAACCTCAACCACTTTATGCAAGATTTCGCCAACATGGTACGTCTGCCCAAACCGAGTTTAGAGCTGTGCAACCTGCAACACTTGCTACTATCAACCGCCAGATTATTTGAAGTGCAATTAAAAGAGGTGGGCATCAAATTGACCTTACCCGTATTGGCGGTCGAACAAGCGCAAGTAATGGCAGACCGAAATCAGCTGGAACAAGTGCTGATCAACATCGTCAAAAATGCCAAAGAAGCGATAGGCAAAGAAGGCCAAATTGATATAGAACTTGCCATTGATGGCAAACACCTTTGTTTGAAAGTTAACGATACCGGTTCGGGTTTGACTGAGGCATCAGCGCAAGATATATTCACGCCATTTTTCACCACCAAGGCCGAAGGGCAGGGGCTAGGGCTTATGCTAGTACGCGAAATTCTCGATGCGCATGGACTTGATTTTGCGCTTTATAATCGGCAAGTGCCTTCGCAAGTGCAGAGGGCAGAGGAGCAAAATGGGGCTTGTTTTGAGATACGGTTTGAGTGGGTGGGTGAGGGCTTGTCACTTTGAATACAATACAAATAGATTTACGCGGCGCTTTGCAATAGGGCTGTAAAGTTATCTGTCATTTGAAGGTCTGGCCGTTGCAAGCGTTCGATGGCTTGATTTAATGACCAGAGCGCCAGTAGCGTATTCAACTTATCGTCACTTATCTTTACAACTCCTTGTTCATTTAACCAATGAGCAATTCTTGCTGCGTGCCAGTAAGACGTTTTACCAGTGATCACTGGAGTTGGAAAATCCTTTGTGACAGAGGTTACCTCACCTCTGGCATACTTGCGCATATTTTGTTTTGTAAAACCAAACAGAAATGCCAATTCTGACAGGTTAAGCAAGTCAGGCGCAGCTCGCTCTAATTGTGCATGAGGAATGGCCTGTTTGACATTTTTTATTGCGGTTTCTACCGCAGTTTGTACGCAGGTTGATTCACGAATAAAGCTTAATCCTAAAAAACCGTGCACGCCTGTACCAACGGTAGCATCATCACAGCCCGCCTCATACAATACATCAAGGTGCTGATCTGGAGATTCACCTTTGTTCAACTTAAAAATCAACTCAAATGTATACTCAGTCATCGTCATCTCCTAAAAATTGACACTTATCGACAATTCGTTTTAACGCCTTGGCGTGGTTCATCGGACTTTTTGGGGTCGACCAAACACTTTGCTGGCAATAAATACCGCCCCTGCAAGCGCTGTTATTTGATGGACAGCGCATTTGACCCCAACAATGTGCGCTTCCTTTAGATTTTTGAACTGTCCAGCCGTGCTTTTGGGCATGTTGAAGTGCAGCTTCAATATCTTTGTTGGGATGTTTTGAACGAGCCATAATTAGACACCATTATAAACTGACAGTTGTCCTATGACAACAGCCTTGTGTTTGTTCGGAAAGCGTGAACATAGTAATCATCTTTCAACCCGTGTGTAAAGTCTTGGCACGCCCTCACAATCTTAACCTGCCTAAATGGTTACCTATATACTGCATCACTGTACGTAAGGACTGTTTATCATTAGCAAATATATGGACGTTGGCTTGTTTTGCCATTTTGATATTATAAGTTTCATCCGGTTCGTTGTTAAGTTGGCGCTAACCCTTTAAACTGCGCCTTTTGTTTGCGGCACAGAGCTTAGCGCAATAACCTGTGATCAAATGGGTAGTGTTGCGCTGCAACGATTTTGACCTTGCGGGCATCAACATGGCGAGGGTTAAACAGGTAATTGTAACTTTTTGGTGTGATGGCACTGGGGCCATAATTTCATATGAAGCGCTTCATGCAAAATAACCTTCATCCAGTTGAATCAGGGCTTCCTCTACCAAAGGCGCTCCTTGCTCCAGTTGAATCAAAGCTTTAGCCGACATACCTGAAAACATACTACGAGGCTTTATCATCCACCTTTGCGCTTTTTGGGCATCACCCAACACGGCCTCGGCCAAGATTTGAATGCGAATGACCCTCAGCAAACGGCTACTTTCATCAACATTCAAGCATTCATTACGTTGGCGACGATGAGACAATGTTCGGGGCTGAATCACCCAGTTTAAATCACGACGAGAGTAACCATGCTTTAGTAATTTATCGTAACAATTAAGCGATACACCACTTTTGGCTACTTTTGCTAAATCGATACTGCTTTTGATAGGTACGGATAACCATTGTGCTAGCTTGGTGAAAATAACACTGCCAGAGTTCGACGTTTCTGACAAATCTGGTGTGAATTCGGTCATATCCATAAAACAAACCATCAAAAAAATAAGCAAATATACCACCAACGGTGCGGCATATTACCAGTGTTGTCAAACACCTTAAAAGTGAGGCGTTGTAAAGTAGGGTGAATACACTTTGTATACAATACAAATAGATTAACTTGGTAGCATTATCACAAGCTATGGCATTATCAATCTCAATAATTTTGTACAATGGTTTTATTGTACAACAAACTTGTTGTACAATGGTTTTATTGTACAATAAATCTATTGTGTATTATCTATGACAATGAAAGCCAACCCGGGTGGGTTTATCGCCCCCGAAAACGTCATCGGCAGAGATGACTTTATCGAGCAATTATGGCAAGTATTGACACAGCAAAGTGTGATCTTGCTGGCAGAGCGCCGTATTGGCAAGTCGTCTATTTTGAACAAAATCGTTGCAGAAACTCAACCCACATGGTTACCGCTGTTAAAGAATGTAGAATCGATCGCCAGCGTCTCCAGATTTGTCATGGCTTTACGCGACCAGCTGACACCGTTTCTAAGTAAAACCCAGCAAGGAAAAAACTGGTTAGAAAAAGTTCAGAACCTTGTTGCCGGTGGCAAAACCCTTGGTGTTGAGGCACCTCAAGTCAAACAGGCTGATTGACTTGAGG